>JAKMGS010000101.1 GCA_022424815.1 Schleiferiaceae bacterium
GGATTTGGAGGTAGAGCGCGGTGATCGCGTGGCCTTCGTAGGACAAAACGGCCAGGGAAAATCTACCTTGGTAAAGGCCTTGCTGAAAGAGATTCCTGCGGATGGTTTGATGGAATTGGGGCACAATGTCATGGTGGGCTATTTTGCCCAAGACCAAGCAGATGCCCTTGATGGCAGTAAAACGGCTTTACAGACCATCGAGGATGCCTCTCCTGAGGAAATGCGCAAGCATGCGCGCAGTATGTTGGGTGCCTTTATGTTTAGAGGAGAGGATGTCGATAAAAAGGTTAAAGTTTTGAGTGGCGGGGAGCGTGGCCGATTAGCACTTTGTAAGCTCCTGCTTAATCCTATCAATTTCTTGGTGATGGATGAGCCTACGAACCACTTGGATATGAATAGTAAGGACGTGCTCAAGCAAAGCCTTCAAGCCTTTGACGGTACGCTGTTGGTGGTAAGCCACGACCGTGAGTTTTTGGAGGGGTTGGTCACCAAGACTATCGAGTTCAGGGACCACAAGGTCAAAACGATTTTGGGGGGTATTGAATACTATCTCGAGCAAAGAAAATTGGAATCGATGCGAGAGGTCGAGGCGAAATCGGCCCAAAAAAATGTTCAAAAAGCCAAAGGAGCTGATAATAGTGGCCTGAATTATAAGGAGCGTAAGCAGCTAGAGAAAGATTTGCGCAGTGTGGTGCGGAAATTGGAGGAAGTTGAGCAAGAAATTGAGAACTTAGAGGAAGAAATAAACGCTTGGGACGAGCAGCTCGCCGATCCGCAGGAATGCAAGGCGCTCATGGCTGATCCAGATTTTTATCCCAAGTATGAAGAAAAAAAGTCCGTGACTAGCGGCAAAATGGAATTATGGGAGCAACTCAACGAAGAAAAAGAGGCCTTGGAATCGCGATTATCGGAAGCCTCCTAAGCGTAAACCTTTGGGCACAACCGAAGCTTGTCGTTCAAGTTGTGGTTGATCAGATGCGCGCAGAATACTTGCAGCGCTTTGACCACCAGTTTGCACCTGATGGTGGCTTTAGAATGTTGATAGACAGCGGTTTTTCGTATTCCAATACTCATTATAACTACATCCCTACCTACACGGGGCCTGGGCACGCGAGTATTTCTACCGGTACAACGCCTAAATACCACGGTGTGGTGGCGAACGATTGGTGGGACAATCGCACCGCCAGTGAGGTCTATTGTGCGCAGGATATGGATATGAAGCCGGTAGGTACGGTAGAGAGCTCGAGCAAGCGCTCTCCGAAAAACTTACGCTCACTGACTTTCTCGGACGGCATCAAGCTCTATACGAACAACCAAGGAAAATCATTTGGGGTGAGTGTCAAGGATCGCGGAGCAATTTTCCCGGCGGGTCATATGGCGGACGGCGCGTATTGGCTAGATGGCGCGATGCACTTTGTGACTTCCACTTATTATACCAATGAATTGCCGGAATATCTGCAAGATTTTAATTCAAAGGAATTAGCTATGAAGCAAATGCGCCGCGGATGGCGATTGGAGCTTTCCCCACGTAAGTATGAGCTGAGTTTGGAGGATGAGAATCCTTTTGAACCAAAGCTGAATAACGAGACCTCTTCCTTCCCCTATGATCTCGAGAAAATGGTGGAGCAACGTGGTTTGGGGATATTGAAGAATACGCCTATCGGAAATGAGATGGTGTTGGAGATGGCCCTTTTGCTGCTGAAGGAAGAAGATCTTGGGAGCGATGAATTCACTGATTTCTTGGGCGTGAGTTTCTCTTCGCCGGATTATGCAGGACATACTTGGGGCGTGCGCTCTCGTGAGGTGCATGATATGTATTTAAAGTTGGATGCCCAATTAGGCCAGCTCATCAAAGTCCTCGACAAGGAAGTTGGGCGCGATCAGTACATCATCTACCTCACTGCAGATCATGGGGCGAGCGAAAACCCAAATCATCTGCGAAACTTCGGCTACGATGTGCGTAACTATGCCAATGCCGATGTGGTGGCCATGCTGAATGATGCCATCGTCGAGGAGATGGATGTGGAAGTAAACTTGGAAAACGCCGTTTCCAAAATCATTAATCACCACCTGTATTTGAATGATTGGGCCAAGCCGTATGCGGAGGAGATCGCTAAAATCATCGAACAAGTAGATCCTTTTGTTCATGTCTATACCGCAAATGAGGTACGCAGGCCGGGAAATGAAGAACTAGCCCTACTTCTTCACGAGGGATACCAAACCAGGTTTGCTGGGGATTTGATATTCCAGCTTCAACCGAATTGTATTTTCTACGGTCCTACGGGTTCCACCCACGGTACGGGCTATACCTACGACACACATGTGCCATTCTTGATGATGGGTGCCGGAGTAAGTGTGGGAAGCAGCCATGAAAAGATGCACATTACGGATGTGGTGGATAAGGTCGCTGAGAAGGCGTACTTGCCGTATGCGCCCAACAGCTTGATTCATTAGAGGCAAAGTTCCTATATTAGTAAGGAACAAACTCGCTAAATAATTACACTTATGAAAAAAGCCCTACTAATCTTAGGCGTAGGCTTTGCCCTAGCCTCGTGTGGAAATGCATTCTGTGATTGTGATGTCTATGAAGACGATTACTCTTGGGACGGTTTCCAGTACCAATTAGAAAATTCAGCCCTCACCGTGGAAGATACTTGTGTAGATCCAGGTGTTTTAGACTCTGCTACTGCCGGTGGTGGTGCCACTCCATCGTATTTGACAGTAACGCGCGCGGAGTGTCCGTAAGCGAAATCATATTGTACAAAAAAGGCGCCCGGAGGGCGCCTTTTTTTATTCGTCCGAAAATTTTACTTCCCAGTGAATTTCATGACGATTTGAATCAGAAGGCCCACACTGTAAATGAGTAAACCATAAATAGCAGTAATGCTAGATACCTTTAGTCCACCTGCCATCATGGTTTGGCTAACACCACCCATCTGCTCGATACCTTCGAAGGCGCCGAAAAGACCTATTATTTGGCCTAAGAAACCAACTGCGAGGGCCAATAGGCCTAATTCCTTTACGCCGCTCTTGCACACGGCGGCATAAATCATCAACAAAAAAATCAGGGTAAGGATCCCCATAAACAGCGGGCCACCCATCATGAAGTAGTCTAACATAATCTTGTAAGTTTCGAGTTACTCCAATATAATGCCAAAATTGGACCAAAAAAAACCCGGCTTAAGGCCGGGCTTTCTGTAGTATTTAAAAAAGATCTTATTTCAATCCTTCCTCGATCAATTTGTTGAATTCTTCCAGCTTTGGCAATACAACGATACGAGTACGACGGTTCGAAGCACGGCCCTCACGGGTGTCATTACTTGCAACCGGAACATGCTCACCACGGCCTGCAGCAGTCATGCGCTCAGGAGCAATGCTGAAGTCATTTTGAAGAATACGCACAATGTTTGTTGCGCGACGTGCGCTCAATTCCCAGTTATCGCTGATACAATCTGTAGCAATAGGATCAGAATCTGTGTGACCTTCTACAAGAATTTCCAGAGTTGGTTTTGCCTGCATGATTTTCGCAACTTTTCCAAGAACTGCCTTAGCCTCTTTACTCACGTAGTCAGATCCCGGACGGAACATCAACTTGTCGCTAAGGTTTACATAAACAACACCTTTTTCAACGCTAATTTGAACGTCTTCATCATTCATGTCACCGAGAGCACCTTTCAGAGAGTTTACCAGAGCGAACGTCACACTATCCTTACGGTTCATCGCGTCCTGTAGACGTGTGATAGTAACATCCTTTTCATTAATACTCTCTAATGTTTTCTCCATGTTTTCAGCGTTGGTTGCGCTCATCGCTGTTAAATCACCCACTTGTTTTGCCAAGTCAGCTTTATCCGCTTTTAAGTCTGCCAACTGTTGAGTCCGTGCGTCTTTTGCTGCCAATGCTGAAGCCAGTTCAAGTTTTGCACCGCTCAATTTATCAGAAGTAGCTTGCTGCAATTCTTCAAGCTCAACGTATTTCTTCTTACTTACACAGCTCGTTAAGGTAAACGCAGCTGCTAAAGCCATTACAAGTACTTTTTTCATTTTGGATACTTTGATTTGACGACAAAAATAAGAAGAATTACGACCTCACAAGGGGTTAGGTATGAGATTTCACTAACTTAGGATCAGTAAAACTCAAAAACGCATGAAAAAATTTGTCCTTACCCTAAGCTTCTTAGCGTTTACCGTGGCTGTTAGCGCTCAAGAAAAGCCGCAAAACGCTGAATCTAAGCATGTTTGCGCTGAACAGTGCGATCATGGCACCATGGCTATGGCAGAGAAGAAATCTTGCTGTTCTGAGAAAGCAGGGGATGCCAAAGCTTGTTCGGAAAAGAAAGAAACTGCTGTTGTAGAGAAGAAATCTTGCTGCTCAGAAAAGGAAACGGCTGGTGCATCATGTACTGATAAGCCGAATCAAACTGCCGCAGCTGGCGAAAAAAAGAGCTGCTGTAGCAAGCCTGCCGGAGCAGGTACCGAAAAATAATTTGATATCATTCCACAAAAAAGGCGCCCTTGGGGCGCCTTTTTTATTTGTCCTTGCCCGCCAAATAGTCGTCGATAAAAGTGCGGAGTGTGGTTTCCACATCGAGGTTCTTGGCGATGATATTCTTGTCTTTATCTAACACGAGCTTCTTGGGCGTTGTAGGGATATAGTAATACCATAAAAAGTTCGGGCGTTCGAAATCACTTTCATAGCCGTTGATCCAGGTGAGATCATGCTCTGCAATGTATTTTTCCCAATCACTAAATTCATTCTCAAGAGTAATCGTGACCACTTCTACCCCTTGGTCTTTGTATTCTTCGTAGAATTTCTTCAAACGCGGTGTTTCTTTTCTACAGTGCCCACAAGTGCTGTCCCAGAAGTATAAGATGGTAATAGGACTTTCCACATCTGTCAATTTGATGCGGCCACGGTCCTTGGTGTCGAAGGCGAAGTTTGGTGCAGGATTGCCAATAAGTTCCGTTGCTAATCCTTCTGCCTTTTCTCGAATCTGGGCTAAATCATTCTTACTCACCCAATCCGCGTAGTCTGGACGGTAGAACTGCTGAGCCAACCATACAAATACCTCATCCTCACCCATGTATTGTGATGTTTCATAATGATACGTGGCCGAGCTGATCAGGACTTTACGTACTTTTTCATCCATGGGACCTGCCAGTAATTGGGTCAAGTGATGGATGATGGTGTCCGGTTCGTGACCAAGAACCTGCTCGAAATAAATGGTCCTATTCTTTTCGAAGAAGGGGTTGATCAAAGTACTAGGGGAATTCAGGTTGGTGTAATCCCAAAAGTGATTGCGCAACCAGTAGACATTCGTATCCGGGTTGAGTGGAAGGATTTGAGGTAGAAGAAAATCTCGTAAGACGGGATCTTCAATGCCCAGCATAAAAGCGCGCACTTCTTCCTCCGAGGGCTCCTTTGAAATCAATGATTTAAATCCTTGAAACTCCTCGATCCCAGGGCCCTCGAGCGATACTTCCTCCAAGGCGTTGTAATCTGCATCAATAGAAAGTGTACCCTCAGAAATGACCATATCGAAAGTGTGCATCCCGTCTATGTACAGCACAAAGATGCCACGCTCCGGGTGCTCCCAAGCAGCCTCAAAACACCCCTTGCTTAGGGGAATTTCCTGCTTCACCCCAAGGCTACGGCCTCGGAAATATGCCACCTTTACATTGCTTACGCTATCGGGTAGATTGGCAATGCATCCTTTAATGGTGGGTTGGGTTTGAGCGCCTAATGGGACACTCAGCAGTAGTAGAACTAAGGCAATAAGGGTGTGGAATTTCTTCATCTCTCAAAGATAATTTTAACTCACAGCTTATCAATAGGCGTACTCCACTTTCCGTGGGTGCCTTCAAACATTTTAACAAGTTCTTGAGTGATTTGGGTTCCCGAGCGGTTGACTAACATACGACCGTCCACCTCTGTGATCGGGGTGAGCTCGCCCATCGAACCAGTTCCGAAGGCCTCGTCGGCGGAATACAGCTCGGTCAGCGAGAGGTTTCGTTCCTCTACCGACATGCCATTTTCTCGGGCCAATTCCAATACCAATGCCCTAGTAATCCCGTGCAAACAGGCGTCCGCCGTAGGAGTCAAGAGCTTCCCATTCTTTACCATAAAAATATTGGTCCCGTTCATCTCCGAGATAAAACCTAGGTTGTCCAACATCAACGCCGAATCCAAGCTCGCTTGGTTCGCTTGAATCTTTGCGAGGATGTTATTGAT
This sequence comes from Schleiferiaceae bacterium, assembly GCA_022424815.1. GTDB lineage: Bacteria > Bacteroidota > Bacteroidia > Flavobacteriales > Schleiferiaceae > UBA10364. The sequence continues at coordinate 6,230 of JAKMGS010000101.1, forward strand.
TAAATTGTTGTGGTGAATTTTTGAGTCCAAGTGCATCGGGCTGTTGCGACG
>JAKMGS010000102.1:0-1001 GCA_022424815.1 Schleiferiaceae bacterium
AATATGGTTACGACGGTGTGGCTTGTACAGATTGGAGAATTATTGGCGATGAAGGTGCCCATCCAGGGATTTTTGGAGGAAAGCCGTGGGGGACTGAAGAATTGGACAATCCACTTCGTCACCTCAAATCTCTCATGGCTGGCATGGACCAGTTCGGTGGAAACAATGAAGCAGGGCCTGTGCTTGAAGCTTTTGCCATGATGCGCCAGGACATGGGCGGAGAATGGGCTCGTGAGCGCTTGGAGGAAAGTGCTGTGCGCTTGTTGCGCAACATTTTCCAGGTAGGTCTTTTCGAAAACCCATACCTGGATCCGGCGGTTTCAGAAACCATCGTCGGTCAGCCCGAATTTATGGAGGCAGGGTATGCGGCCCAATTGAAAAGCATCACCATGCTGAAAAACTCGGACAGCATACTTCCTATTGAAGAGCGTAAAACAGTATATGTTCCTCAGATTCATGTGCCTTCAACGCTAAACTTCTTTGGCATGCGCACCGAAGCATACGACCACTACCCAGTGGAACTAGATATTCTCCGCAAAGACTTCGATATCACCGATAATCCGGAAGAAGCAGATTTCGCTATTGCTTTTGTCAACAGCCCAAACAGCCCGGGCTATGATTATACCGACCGTGAAAGCGGCGGCAACGGCTACTTGCCGATCTCTCTTCAACACGCGGAATATGTGGCGGAAAACTCCCGAGCACAAAGTATTGCCGCTGGAGATCCAGTGGTAGACCCAACGATCACCAACCGCTCATACAAGGATAAAACCGCGTTGAGCAACCAGCGCTACGATTTGCCAATGATGCAGGAATTGCGAGAGAAGATGGGCGACAAGCCTATCGTATTGGTGATGACCGTTCGTAATCCTGTGGTCTTTGCTCAAATAGAACCTTTAGTGGACGGCATCCTCCTCGACTTTGGGGTGCAAACCGCCGCGATCATGGACATTATCACTGGACGCCACGAGCCTTCAGGCCTATTGCCAATGCAAATGCCT
>JAKMGS010000102.1:1011-6272 GCA_022424815.1 Schleiferiaceae bacterium
CGATGGAGGAAGTGGAATTACAGCTTGAAGATGTGCCCATGGACATGATGCCGCACATCGATGCTGACGATCATGCCTATGATTTTGCCTTTGGAATGAATTGGTCCGGGGTGATCTATGACAAACGTACGCAGCGCTACTTCGGCATGGAACAAGATTGGTAAACTGAACTTGTCCTTAAAGAAAAACCCCCGAGTGCTGCTCGGGGGTTTTTTATTTAAAATCGAATGGACGTTTGTACCACGTGGGCGTGCGTCCCGGTATTGCTCAAGTCCCTTTGGTAAAAGTATCCAAAACCTAATTTTTTACCCGCTACTTTCGAGTCCGATCCAACACCTAAACGAAGGGAACGGTCGAAGTTTGGATCGCCAGAGGCAAAGACCTCGGCCTCAAACGTCGGGTCCCATTTGAAGTCTTTGATGGGGTAATCGTATTGCACGCGGAACCTTCCTGTGAACTTGTTGTTGCCGGAGCCGGTGAGCACGGCACGCTGCTGGAGCGCGTAACGAAAGTGGAGGTCGCCTTTTGGAAGATCAATGTGCTGTGAGGCGTAGAATTGGGCGCGAACCCTGTGAAACGTTCCTTGCGTCGCACCCTTCGTGTCGAAAATCATATAATGTCTGAGCTCTAATCCCAGGTCCCATTTTTTGTTGAGTTCACGACCAAACTGGGCCTCTGTAATCAAACGATCGTCGCTCAAGGTAGAAGCGCGGTATTGTCCGCTCAGGCTTAGCGATAGTTCTTTGCTCAGGTCAACTTTTGTCCCCGCCTTAAACCACAACGCTGGATCCGTCGCGCTCTGACCAAAGGCCATTGAGCACATCAACAGGGCTATGCATAAAAACCTACTCTTCATAGAACAATTGAACTTGAGCGGCGCCCAAGGCATAATCGATCTTTGTAATCTGCACTCTATTCACTGTAATTCCCATTTGTGATTCGAGCGACTTTACCTTGGCGTCCATTGCAGCTTTTTCAAGCTCAGCTACGGGAACAGATACATTTAACTTTCGCTGATTTGGCTTTACTTCCTCGCGTAACAAGAACTTCTCAAGTAAATAGATAAACGCTAATACTATAGCATTAATAACCACCATCTCCATCCAACCCTCAGGTTGACTCGACAATGCATTGATCAAGGCAATACCAATGGCGGCAAATAAATATGTCATCTCTTGCGGGCGCAAAGGCTCCGTACGATAACGCACTATACCAAAAACAGCAAACATACCAATGGCCATCCCAATCTGCATATCGAAAGAACGCAACGTGTGGGAAAGGAAGAATACCACCACAGAGATAATAAAGAAGCTGTAGACGTTTTTGCGAGACTCCGGACCGTGCTTACTCACAATTCTCATTAAAACCACATTAAAACCCAGGGTAAGCGCAAAACGAAGCAGTAGTTCTAAGAGCGCGTTTTCAGAAAAATCCGGCATAGTTGAGGTGTTTGTTTCTTGTAAAGATAAACCGAGTATCGAAACATTGTATTTTAATCGCATGAAACGACTGCTTTTATTCTTAGCCTTGCCATTTTTGGCGTGTAATTCCGATTATACCGTCGGGGAACTCCCCATCATCGAAATCAACACTACCCAAGTCATTCGCCCCGACGAAAAAGTGCGTGGAGAGATGGTCATCTTAGACGGCGGAAAAGAAGTCCTTTCCAGTACCATCGGCGTAGAATACCGCGGCAGTACGTCCTACCGGGTCAGCGATAAAAAGTCCTACAGCATAGAAACACGCGTCGGCCTTGAGGACCGCTCTCAAAGCCTATTGGGCATGCCGGCAGAGTCAGATTGGATTCTCATGGGGCACGTCTTCCGAGCCACTGATCCTGATAATTTCTACGCCTTCGACCCTACGCTAATGCACCACTACATCAGCTACGAATTGGCCCGATCGATGGGGCAGTACGCCAGCCGATGCCGCTGGGTGGAGCTTCGCATCAATGGGCGCTACGACGGTCTATACATCTTAATGGAAAAGCTCAAAGCAGATCCATTGCGCATTGATGTGGGTCGCCCGAACGGCGACAGCGAACCGGGCATTACCGGTGGATATATCCTGAAAATCGACAAGACTTCTGGAGACGCACCTGTGGGGCAACCGCTGGAGTATTACGACAATAATTGGGGCGATGATGCGGTCTACACCTCCGCCAACAGCTTCCGTTCGCACTATGATATTTACGGCGACAGCATGACCATCGAGCCCTTCCGTCCGCCCTACCACGACCAACAATGGCTCGAGACTTACTTCTTGTACGAGCACCCTGGCCCGGCCGAGATGACCTATGCGCAACGCCAATACATCCAAGGCTATATCAACGATTTTGAAACTGCCCTGCTCACCGACGACCTCAGCGGCTCCTCGCGCACCTACCTCGATTATATTGACCTGGAAAGTTTCGTGGACGGCTTTATCATGAACGAGCTCGGCGGCAATATCGACGCCTACCGCATCTCCACCTTCCTCCACAAACCGCGCAGTGGCAAGCTCCGTTTCGGGCCCATCTGGGACTTCAACATCGGCTACGGCCGCCAAGGTCGCGTGCCTTGGGACGATTGGATTTGCAACTACAACGACCACGTGAATCAAGATGCGTGGATGCTGCCTTTCTGGTGGGACCGATTCCTCGAAGACCCCATTTTCACCTCAGCCGTTAAAGCCCGCTGGACCAGCCTCCGCAGCGGCGAACTCAGCGATGCCGCCATCTTCGGCTTGATCAATGATACCGAAGAACGATTAGTCCAAGCAGGTGCAATCGACCGCAACTACAACCGTTGGAAAACAGATAATGGGAACACCGTCAATCATGCCGGCGAAGTAGATTTCCTTCGCTATTATCTCGAACAACGATTGGCGTGGATGGATTCGGAAATAGGCGCTTGGTAATAGGGCAATTCGTCAGATGAGGCGTATTTTGCACCCGTAAATACAACACGTATGATCACTCCACTTTTGTACATCGGCCCTGGTTTGGGCGTAGGCGCGGGCATCTTGATTGCCTTGGTGCTTTTGCTGATCGTTTTCGCCTTCGGCTACCGCATTTGGTACGGCATCAAGAAAGCGCGTAAGAAGTAAATGTTCGAGGCGCTGCTCATAGCCTTTCCGCTTATTTCGGGGATCATTCTCGGAATGGGGGTGCTGTGGCTGCAGGCTCCTTTTTTTGTTCTAGCACGCCGCAGTGTCGGCCTGCTCGACATTCTCATCTCCGACCTTGAAGAGGACGACAAATTCGCGGCAGTAAACAAAGCGACAAATGCCACCGTGGTGGCCCTTGGGAAGACCTTGGCCTTTTTAGCCGTGGTGTTGGGGGCGACCGCCTGGACCTATTGGTATTGGCCGGGGATGTTTTGGTTAGATACACTGAGTGCAGGCTGGAAGTTTGGCGTGTTCACGGTGGGGACGGTACTGCCGTTTCTCTACCCTCGAAAGAAGAAGAGTGCCTATGGCGCCATGGCCCAATTATTCCATCACCTCATCCTCGACCATTACCACATCGGCAAGGCTTTGTTGAAGCGCCAAATCAAAGGCGTGGAGCACCCTGTGGAGAGCGGCGCGGTGAGTGCGGTGTTGGTGACCGGGTTGGCCCGGGCGGGGACGACGGCGTTAACGCGCACCTTGAGCGAGCGCGGTCCATTCCGTTCTCTGGATTACAGCAACATGCCCGTATTGCTTGCCCCGAGATTATGGGCCAAATTCTACCGCCCCAGCCGCAAAGAGCAACAAGAACGCGCGCACGGCGACGGGATCAAGGTGGGGCTCGCGAGCGTGGAAGCGTTGGAGGAATATTTCTTCAAGGTGGTCACGGGCGATCGATTCGTGAAGAAGGACCGGTTGGTGCGCCACGAGTTGAGCGCCGAAGAGAACGAGCAGTACCGCAGGTATTTCAAGAGCCTGTGTAAGGACGGCGAGGTGTATTTGGCGAAGAACAATAACGCGGTGCTTCGGTTGCCGTCACTGTTGGCGCAGAACTCAGATATGAAGGTGTTTGTGTTGGTACGCGAGCCGCTCGAGCACGCCTACAGTTTATACAAGCAGCACCTGAAGTTTAGCAAGGAGCAGGCGGAAGACCCGTTTGTGTTGACCTATATGAACTGGTTAGGGCACCATGAGTTTGGACAGGGCCAATTGCCTTTTGACCTCGGCGCCCTCGGCGACGAGCGCGACCGCGAGAAGTTGGATTTTTGGCTGGAGCGTTGGGTCGAGTACTACAGCTACGCGCAAGGTTTGGGCGGGGTGGAGTTCATACGCTATGAGGAATTTTTGACACGCCCGTCGCAGGTCGTGGAGCGCATTGCCAAAGCGACGGGAATGACCATAAACGCAGAAAATATTCCGGTCTTTGAGAAAACGCTGGAGGTGCCCAGTGGATTCAGTCCTAATTTGGCGTCCATGGCCCAAAAAGTGTACGAGGGCATAGGGTAAAATTGGACCCTCAAACTTCCTGGGATTTTGCTAACTTCAAGCCACCAACTACACTCGCTATGGACATCGATTATATCCTAAAGACCATTGCCCCAGAATTGAGCGCAGAGCTGCGTCAACACCTCATTGAGGTTGGGGAAATAGAGCGTTATGAAAAAGGAGGTTTGATCCTGGATTACGGCATTGAAGCTTGCTTTCTACCCATCATTTTAGAGGGAAATGCACGCGTGGTTCGAGGCGATGAGGACGACCCTTCCAAGGAGTTGTTATTGTATTTCTTAACCCCCGGGGAAATCTGTCCTTGTGCGGCCTTCTCTACCCTGCCGAACGGCGAAATGCCGATCACGGTGGAAGCGGAGACGCCTGCTGTGATTTTGAACGTACCCATCGGCGAGTTGAACACCATGGCTTCAGAATTTCCAGAGTGGAGAATGTACGAATTGGCCAATTTCCGTAAGCGCTTCGAAGAGCTGCTCAGCCTCGTGGACAACGCTATCTTTAAACAGCTCGGGGCTCGTTTGCGCGCCTACATCGAAATGCGTTGTCGCGTGAGTGGGCGTAAAGGCGTGGCCTTATCGAAAGTGAAAATGGCCTCCGAGCTCGGCACCTCGAGAGAGGTGGTCAGTCGACTGCTCAAATCCCTCGAACACGAAGGGGTCATCACCCAAGATAAAGACGGGGTTCACCTGATCAACTAAACAAAAAAACCCGGCCTGCGGCCGGGTTTTTTGTGCCTATTGCAATACCACGCGCTCGGTATAGTGTCGCTCCGGCGTGGTGAGGTTTAGGATATACATCCCCTTCGCCAACGCGCTGAAATCCATCGG
>JAKMGS010000022.1 GCA_022424815.1 Schleiferiaceae bacterium
CATCTGGTACAACATCAACTTACTCAACAACAATGCATTCTCCGCACTGATTTTGTTCCCCTCATCCGTTCTAACCTGGGCTAGGCTTTGTAAATAGTTGTCCTTTGAAATAGCACCATTCTCGAATAGAATTTCCGTGCGCTTCAAACTTTGAGCCGATGCTCTGAGCTGTCCGTCCGCCACCTCTAGCAGCTGCTGGTTCACGAGAATCTGTAGGTAAGATGAGGCAATGTTTAGGTACACATTATTGGCCAATTCCATTTGCTGGTACATCGCCGCCATGGCATTCATCCGTGCTTGCTGGAGTTGGTACAAATTCCTTCCCCCGTTAAACAGGGTCCAATTACTCGATGCCGTCGAACCCAACGTCTGACGAGACCCCGGTTGACGGGTGTTCGTAATAGGGTCGATGGTCAAACCAAAATTCCAATAATACCCTCCGTTAAGATTTAGCGTGGGTAAGAAGGCCAATTTGCTCTGATCTTCGTTGATCTCAGCAAGCAGCATATTGTTCTTTCCTCTTTGAATGTCCAAATTATTTGCCTCCGCATGCTCAATACAAGCACTCAGGGACCAAACTTGTTGTGCACTCAATGGAATGGCACAAACCAGGAATAAGAAAGACAGGATTTTTTTCATCATCTGAGGGTTGGCGGTCTACCCGAAGATACGACCTATTTAGCGGCTTTTTTAGCGCGATATAAACGATACGCAATGCCGCTGATGATCAAATATGGAAACAGCATCAAATACATGATTCCATAGTTCAATCCAGCCCCAAAACCTCCATCGTTCGCAGATTCAGCGACTGCTTTACACATGCTGCACTGTGCATCCGCAACAAAAGGAATGGCCAGAAGAAAAAGAAGGATTAGGGGAAATTTACGCATCAGTAATAAGGTTGCATAAACAGATAAACCATCACCCCGGTTGAAGCCACATACAACCACACCGGGTAAGCAAACTTCACCACTTTCTTGTGGCGTGCAATGTCATTCGTCCATCCACGATAAATACTAAGCAACGCCAATGGGATGACCGGTACGCTCAAGATGATGTGCGAAATCAAGATGAAGAAGTATACCATTCGAATGGCACCTTCACCTCCAAATCTAGCGCTCTCATGCGTCATGTGGTAGATGACATAAGAAATCAAAAAGACACTACTCAGCACAAATGCCGAAAGCATGAACGTACGATGAAGGCTAATCTTCTTGTTTTTTATAGCAATACCTGCAATAACTAATAGTACAAAAGTGCTCCCGTTTAATACCGCATGGAATAATGGTAGGCTGCTCAGTTGGCTATTTTCTTCAATGCCCATGGCCGCCTTCCAAGAAGCTGGCATGATCATCAATAATGCTACAGCCACGGGGATAAGAACACTCACAATGGTGATGGTTCTCATGATCGTTTTTTCCGAGTTGTTACTCATCTTTTGCGTTGTGTTTGTCGCGTTCGTATTCCGCGATTAATACTTTAATGTCGTCTTCCAGGTCATTGAGTTGGGTTACTTCTAAAACATCATAAGAACCTACAATGTTCCCAAAATCGTCCGTACGACTTCTAATATACCCGTCCCAGTCTACCAAAATAGCACTGGTGCTGTGCAAAAATCCACCCTCTGCCGTTTGATCTTCGAAGGCGTTCAAGTACACTCCTTTTGCCAAATCATAAATGGCCTCTTGATCCCCCGTGAGGAAGGTCCATTTGGAGGTGCTGTATTTGCGCTCTTGTTGGTATTGCTTAAGCTTTGCCGGTGTATCTTTTGTCGGATCGACGGTGATACTGACTAATTTGAATTGGTCATACCCCTTAAACCTTTTCTCAATTTCGTTCAAATGGAAGTTCATCGCAGGACAGATGGTGGGACAGGTCGCAAAGAAGAAACTCAACACATAGATGTTGGAATCCAAAGAAGCGCGGTTCACGACATTGCTATCCACATCGTATAACTCGAAATCTGGAATGCGATAAGCCACCGTATCAAAGGTGCCGTCCACTTCCACTACTTCCTCCGGACCTACGTAATCAAGCGTCTGGAAAAACACCTCACTCTGGCCGTACACAAAAAAGAGATAAAGCAACGCGGGCAGCACTAATACACTTATTAGTACTGCCCGGTTGAATAGGGATTTATTTGCCATTACTGAAACAAGTATGAACCTTCAGTGAGCAAGATAAAAGTCAAATACGGGATGAGAATCAATGTCGGCAAGTACAAAGAGTACTTCATTGCCTTGTTCTCAAACTTTACGTGCATAAACACCTGTACGATGTATGCCGCTTTAAAAATGGTAAGGATGAGGAAGACGTAGTTCAAGATTGACGTTCCAGCTACCTGGGTCAACATGAATTCCGGCTTGATAATACCCAACACTACTTCAACAGTAGTGACAATCAAAAGGATCCAGAATACTTTCCAAATCCACCAAGTTCCATTGTGTTCTGCCATGACGGTATGTTTTAGACGAGATAGAAGAATGTAAATACGAATACCCAAACAAGGTCAACGAAGTGCCAATACAAACCAACCTTCTCTACCATGCGGTAATGTCCTCTACGCTCGTAGGTTCCTAGTAGAATGTTGTAGAAAATCACAAAGTTGATCACTACCCCAGAGAATACGTGGAATCCGTGGAAACCAGTGATAAAGAAGAAGAAGTTCGCGAACTGCTTGCGGCCGTACTCGTTGTGAGTCATGTTCGCACCTTGTACGATATCGCCTTGCTCCAAGAAGTTTACAGAAGCGACATGGTCAAATTTCTCACCCGCCTTTCCTGGCTCTTGTAAGTAGTAGGTAGTGTTGGCCTTCAATGCGCTTAGTACCTCTTCCTTTGTAAAGGTCTCGCCATGGTTGCTGGCGTGGCCGTTTTCCATGCCGTGTACTAGTTGACTGAAGCTCAAACGCTCTCCTTCTTCATTGTATACGTGCAAAATTTCTGCGTGATCCGTTTCGATGGCGCCGCTATCACCTGAAATGAAGTGGTACCACTCCCAAGCTTGAGAACCCACGAAGATTAAACCTCCGATAATGGTCAACAGCATCCAGTTTGTCACTGCACCACGGTTCATTTTTTCACCTGCATTTACAGCCAAAACCATCGTTACAGAAGACATGATCAGAATAAATGTCATCAATGCAACGTAGAGCAATGGTTGGTCGCCTTCAATTCCTGGAAAGTGTGTAAACACATTCTCAGCGATAGGCCAAGTTTTTTCATACTTGAAACGCATCAAGCCATAAGCAGTCAAGAATCCTGAGAAGGTTAATGCATCAGAAAGCAAGAAAAACCACATCATTAGTTTTCCATAGCGAGCACCTAGAGGTCTAGAGGAACCGCCCCAGTGGTTTTCTTCCTTCATTTCAGCGGTCGAAGCCATAACGGATAGTTTTCAAAGTTTGAGCAAATTTAACGCATAACGCTTAAAAAGACATACAAATACACCCACAATAGGTCTACAAAATGCCAATAAATAGCAGTGAGGTCTACACCATGGTAATCCTCAACAGAATAACGCCCTCTTAATGAGCGAATAAGTGTTCTAATCAACGCAATAATTCCACCCAAAACGTGGGCAGCATGGAAGATGAAAATCGCGTATACCCAAGAGCCAGAAGGGTGCGATTGTGCTCCGGCAAAAATGATGTTCTCCGCCATTAATTGGCCCCAAGCTTCCGCTTGTAACCACATGAAGAGGAGCCCTAAAATCAGTACCGCAGCCAATGAAGACGTAAGGATTTTTGCGTTCCCTTTACTGAAGGCGCGCTTGCCCCACCAAAAAATAGCCGATGATAATAGCATCACGATGGTGCTGTACATAAAAGCTGGTGGCAATGCGAAGGTGATCCATTGCTCATTCGCGACCAAAGTAGTTCGACTCACGACGTACCCTGAAGTCATGCCCGCAAAGGCCATGATAATACTACCAATACCTATCCACAATAGTGGCTTTGAAGCTCTCTTTCTTTGTTGTTGAAGCGTTTCCATTAAATAAATCGGTCAATGATATAAATGATCTGCATTCCAGTGAGATAACCAATACTACTAAACATTAGTTTTCGGGCTACCTTATCTTCTCCGTCGTTGAGCAGTGCAAAAGCTTGACGCAACACCCACAGTCCTAATGCTCCAACCAATGCAGCCCCTACAGGCGACAAGGTCAATTCACCGGTAATTCCGAAGGCCGGCAATACCCCTACGGCGATCATCCAAAGGGTGTAGACGATGATGAACAGTTGCGAACTGCGGTCCTTATGTCTCGATGGGAGCAGGTAATATCCTGCTTTGGCGTAATCATCATAAGAGAACCAAGCGATGGCCCAGAAATGAGGGAATTGCCAAAAAAACTGCTGCGCGAAAAGCGTCCCCGTTTCAATGTCAAAATCATTTCGAGCGGCAACCCAACCGAGCATATATGGAATAGCTCCTGGGAAGGCCCCCACGAAAACCGCCATGGGCGTTCTAGCTTTTAACGGCGTATACACTACCGCGTATAGCACGACACTCAATGCACCGAAATACGCCGTCATTGGATTGATGTAGTACAAAGCATTGAGGCCGACCAGCAATAACACCAATGAAACCATCCAAGCCTGACGCATGCTCAAAGTACCCAATGGCAAAGGACGATTCTTCGTGCGATTCATCAATGCATCACGGTCCTTCTCATACATTTGATTCAATGCATTCGAGGCCGCCACCACAGTAATTCCACCAATGATTAGGAGAATGAAGTGGGTCCAATTAAATGTGGTAAAACCAAGGATATACCCAGCTACTGAAGAAAACACTACCGAGGTACTCAAGCGAAGTTTGCCTAGGCGAATGACCTCCTTGATAAAGGAAGTTTCTGCAGATGTAGTGAGTGTATTAGGGGGCATCATGAGGTGCAAAGATACTACCTGAAAAGGGAATCAGTAAGCACTAGAGTACGATAAAATGTGGGTTCAATAAGTTCTCTTTATTGTACAGTAATGGCGTGCGCTCATCCTTAGTCACCATCTGGAAACCAGCCGCTTCCACGACCGCCTGTCCTGCTGCGGTATCCCACTCCATAGTAGGCGCAAAACGTGGATATACATCTGCCAAACCTTCAGCAACCATACACATTTTTAGACTCGAACCCTTACTCATGATTTCCACCGTGCCATGCTCTTGGCGGTATTGCTCTAAGAAATCCGAAGTCTCCTCGTTCATGTGAGATCTCGAACCTACTGCTGTAAAAGGTCGATCCATAGCTACTGGTAAAGCAGCCCCTCCATCAAGGTCGCTTTGGGTAAGTGTAGCACCCGCATCGAAATGGTATTTCTTCGCTCCTTGACCCACTACACCTAAATAGAGTTCTCCAGTTACAGGCACATATACCGCCCCCAAAACCGGGGCACCGTCTTGAACCAAAGCGACATTCACTGTGAACTCGCCATTGCGTTTGATGAATTCCTTTGTTCCGTCGAGGGGATCGACGATCCACATGGTACTAATGTCCTTACGGTCCGAATATTCCATGTGCTTACCTTCCTCACTCAACACCCAATAGCTAGTCTTATTCAGCTGCTCCATGATGGCGGCATTGCTTTTCAAGTCCGCTTGGGTCAAGGGGCTATCGTCGCCCTTGATCTCTACTTGAGTTTCTTCATTGTTATACACATCAAGAATGGCGGCACCGCCGTCCAACGCTGCTTGAGCAGCAATAAGCTTGTTTGTTTGGAGGTCTATAGACATGATGGACTATGTACTAAAAACAAAACCCGGGCAACGCCCGGGCTCTGAAGAAATTCTTTTGATTATTGCAATCTCGCGTTGATCGGCACCGTGTACTGCATACGTACAGGCTTACCGCGCTGTTTTGCCGGGGTAAACTTAGGCAACAACTTGATCACGCGAATGGCCTCATCATCGATGAGCTTATCCACTCCACGTGCAATGGTTACATTGCTCACTTTACCGTTCTTCTCAATAACGAAGTTCACATATACTTTCCCTTGGATACCCATTTGACGGGCCAATTCTGGGAAGTCAAACTCCTTACCGATGTGCTTCATGATGTTTTGGTTGAAACACATGAATTTCTCGTCTTCGGTAGCCAAGTTCTCACAACCTGGGTAAATAGGCTTGTTCTCAACAACCGCAAAGTTGAAGATCTCATCCTCTTCTTCTGGAACTTCTTCAACGATCTCGATAACCTCGCTCTCGTCGGTTTCCGTAGATTCGAATTCAACCTCTTCGATCTCCAAATCATCTTCCACGATTTGAATTACCTCTGGCGGTGCCGGTGGAGGTGGTGGAGGTGGCGGAGGTGGCGTACGGTTAGTAATGATGGCGATTTCATCTTCATCATCGTATGACATTTTACCCAAATCACCAGGGCCGCTTTCGTATGACTTAAGCTCTAAAAAGAACAAAGTCATGGCAAGCGAAGCAGTCAAACCGATCAATAAGAAGAGACTCTTCTTATTTTCCGCATCTGCTTTTGTTGTCTTTCTTGCTTTCATGAACTCGAACTATTGAGGCGCTAAAATAACTAAAAGTATCGGTCGCGCAATATCAAATTAGGGTCAATTACGGGTAAACATAACGGGTACAACCATGCTCACCGGAGCAGCCTCTCCATCTACAGTCCCTGGACTAATGGGATCTGGTAGAGTACGCATAGCACGCAATGCTTCCTCCTTGGCCAAATCATCATATGACCGCAGGCTATTGACCTCAGCTAAATGTCCAGTAGCGTCAAATTTTAACTCAACGAACACCTTTCCATTTTCCTTCAGCCCTTCCGGCCAATGCAGCTCATTCATCAAGTGATTCATCACAAATCTGTTGAAGCAAACCTGTTGCTCGCTTTGATCGCCCTGAATGTGTGTGCAAGTTTCGAACACAGGCAAGGTCTGTGTAACAGAAATATGGGTAGACTGCGCCATTAAAGGCAATGACAATGATAAAAAAGCCGATGCTATTAGTGAACGGATCAACATGCGTTTAAAACTTTACATTAATGGGCAAAATATACGACATACGTACGGGCTTTCCATTCATTTTGGCAGGAGTGAATCGAGGCAGTGATTTTACCACGCGCAACGCTTCTTCCGCGATGAGCTCGTCTTCGCCACGAACAATAGTGGCATTGCGTACCTCGCCGTTCTTTTCAATGATAAATTCGACAAATAGCTTTTCGCCACGGCTGAACTGTATCATGCGTTCGGTCACCTCAAAATTCGAAGAAACATAGGCCATCAATTGGCTATTCATACAAGCATATCTTTCGTCGTTAGTCAATGCCTCTTCGCAACCCGCGAAAACCGGCATGCTTTCCACTTGCGTAAAAGTGAACACCTCTATCGGATCAGGATCAACGATTACCTCTAGTCCATTATCGATAGCGGTCGCAGTCCACTCAGTCACGAGATTTGGCAAGGCTGCATTGTTATCGATCACTGTGAACTCGTTCGGGTTGAACTTTGGCATGGTCTTCGGCTTCGAAGGAGCCTCCGGTGCAAGCATTACCGTCACAGGAACAGTCCAATCAATTTCTTCCGTAAATCCTCCATCATCACTGAAATCTGGAATTTCAGTTTGGGCAAAGTTCATTTCGAAAGCAGTGTATACCGTCAGCAAAGACATGGACAGTCCGACCAAGAAAAACAATGGTCTTTTTGCTTCGAGCGTTGAGGGGTTAGGGTTGGCATTTCTCGTTTTCATAACCAAGTGATTTAAGGGGTTCACTTAGTCTACTCAAAAAACTATGCCAAGAATTTATGAAGGAATCGGCTCCCTACAATTGCAATAATTGCACCGCCAGTGTTGGCCAGAGCATCAAGGGCATCCGCACTGCGGCCGTAAGACATCCAACCTTGCGCCAGTTCGATACCGGCCCCAAAGAGCACCCCCGATACCCAATAAAAGACCATTTTACGTCGGCTAACCGGTATTTGATACGCTCTAGAAGTACCAAAATATAAGAGCACCACCCAAGTAAAATAGAGCACTCCATGAGCCAATTTATCCGAGACATTCAACTCCCATCCAGGATCGAGGTCTTGAACCGGCGCGAGGCTCAGGTAGATAATTAAAAAGCCCCATGCAAGTGCTGGGGCTCTATATATCCAAGGATTGCGCATGGCTTATCCAAGCATTGCTTCGTAGGCAGCGGCATCCATGAGGCCGTCTAACTCTGAAGCATCTGCAATTTTAATTTTCACCATCCATCCGTCGCCGTAAGGATCGTCATTGACAGATTCAGGAGCATCTTCCAACGCCTCATTGAATTCCAAGACTTCACCACTCACCGGCAGAAACAAGTCTGATACGGTTTTCACTGCCTCTACAGAACCGAACACTCCGTCTTTGTCTAAAGACTCGCCTTCTGTATCAACATCAACGAAAACGATATCACCAAGCTCGCCCGCAGCGAACGCTGTAATACCAACATAGGCTTCATCGCCTTCAATGCGGATCCACTCGTGGTCCTTTGAGTACTTTAAGTTATCTGGAAACTGCATATGCATTTGTTTTGGATTTCAAATTTAAGTCCAATTTTATTCTCATCTCCCCTATTGCGAAAGATTAAATCTAAAGGCCACACCAGCATTTGTATTTAAGGTCGGGAAAGCATTAGATGTTTTGAATTTACTCACTGTTTGGTCGTAGTATAATCGGGCCGTCAACTTAGGAGATAACATATAATCTGCGCTGGCTTTTAGCGACCAAATACGCTGTCCGGCAGTAATTTGATCCACACCTTCCTGGATGCGTCGAATCACCGTAGCATTGTCTCTTAAGCTGAAGTCTAACTTCATGTCGAGGTTGGAAGTAATCTTTTGCGGACGACCATCGCTTACTACCGTGAAGCTAACATCTTTAATAATGTATCCCGTCCCGAGTACGAATTCATACCCTTTGGTATCAGTCATTTGGTTGTTTACCAAGCTCAAGTTCAATTGGCGGTTTCGCTTGATGTCTAAACGTAAACTCGCCTGATTCTTCATGCGCATGTTCAATCCCACAAACGGCCCAAAGGTTTCGGAAATACTGATCTGGTTGATTTGCATTGGGCCGAGGAAATCGCCGTTGGTATTGCGAATGCTGTTCTCGGGCTCGCCGTTTTGAATGCGCTGCTGAAGCAACATGTTGCTCTGGAAGCTATTCATGGTGTACAAGCTCTTGTAGCTGTGGGTCAAAGTGAAGCTCTGGAAGTTCTTCTTAAACCACGGGATTTTCATAAGCCCATTAAAGTTGAGGTCCCAATTTGGCATTGGCATCGTAGGCCTACCGTTGAGTTCCACGGAATTTGGATCGCGACCAGAATAGGCGGCTAAAAAGGCAGGTATGAGCACATCCGGATTGTTGTAACTATAACCATCATATCCTTCGCGCGAGCCAGTGGTGTCTTGGGCGGCTGAAATAAAATTGGCCACATACATAGGATCATCAATGGCGCGTTGCGTTGCCAAACGCTCAGAAATTACATTGCGATGGGCCAAGAAAGTTTCGTAGACCTGAGAGTATGAATTCGAGTCCATCGGTTCGAAAGCGCTTCCTATGGACAAAAAGGAAATGCTGTAATTTCCCATGTCCATTGGGTTGAAGTGGTAATAACCTTCCGCTAAACCGAGCGTTGTATCCTGTAATGGATCGTGGAATCTGAAGATCGAAGTGTTGTTCAAACCGGCTACTCTTGAGGCATTTACCTGAAGTCGGATATCCTTCCAAGGCTCCACTACGGCGCGGAAATTGAGGTTTTCCGTGAAGGTCTTTTGGAATTGGTTCGGTTGTTTTGGGTTTTTGGTTAACCAGCCTAAATCCCCTGCCTTGGCTGTAATATCTTGTTGCGAACCAAAAACAAAACCTAAGCCTGGTGCCATAACACTACCTGGATCCATCCCAAAGTACACAGGATTTGTGACGACCCCTGGAAGTAAGGTACCATTGGTTTGAGAATAGGTCAAAGATGCACTGCGTACCATCATTGCAACTCTAGCTGTACCGAGCAAAATCTTAGAATCTTTTTTCTCTTCTTTCTCTTCTTCCTCTTCTTCTTTGCCCTTTACTGCACCTCTTTTTTGAGGGGCCCCACGGCGGCGAGATTGCGGTGTAGGTCGAGCGCCCTGATTGGCTTTGCGCAGGAAGGGAACTTGGTTGTAAAAGTTGACGAAGTTGGCGTTTCCGTTGAATTGGATCGAGTTTGAGTTTTGAGCTCTGTTCCCGAAATAAATATCCGGATTACTTTGTGGGTTCAAAGCTGAAGTTGAGTTCGTTGTCCAATCGTAGTTTGCAGAATAACGCAAGCTCGTAGAGGTAAAGTCCATGAACGGGAGCTTGTTGAATGGAATCTGCCAGTTGACATTAAGCGTTTGGTGGAACTCTGTAGGGCGTCCAAGGGTAGATAATCCCGCTCTTATAGTATCGCGGTTGGCTTGAGTTTTTGGGTTACCAGGCAACTCGTCGATTCGACTCATCGCTTGAGCATTGTAATCTACCTTGAGGCTACGGCTTAGATCGTAGGCGATATCATACATGCGCTTGGTCGTCAAGGCTTTGTTGTAGGTCACAGGGAGTTGGATGGACGGATCAAAGGTGTTGCGCATTTGCATCGTTGCCATTTGACGCTTCACTTCGGTTCGCAGTGAGACCTTAGACGGGAGGTAATAAAAATTAAAATCTCGAATGAGCGCGAGTTGTTTATTACTGATAATTGTCTTGAAAGGTTCAACAATCTTGGGGCGGGTTTGGTAATTATAATTCAATGAAGCCGTGTGCATGTAGCGATGATCGCGTACAATATTGATATTGCGTTTCTCGCTCTCAGTATAGGCGTATGAGGTGTTAAAGTTTGAGATGTTTAGAGGGGAATTCGCCCAGAAATCACCCTTGGTCTTTCCGCCACCTTCCTCGCCACCTTCCATGCCTTTAGGGCCCATAGGAGCCGGTCTCCCAGCACCGCCTACAGCTCCTCCTTTTTCTTTGCGAACGTTTGTGAAGTTAATGCTCTTGCGCATCTCATACTCTTGTCCGGCAAAACGCAGGCTGTCCCTTTCTGCTTGAGAATTTGTCTCTGCTAGTGCTCTATTAAATTCAATATCTGGATCTAATGGATTGAACTGCGGTGATTTAAAATTCTCACTGAAACTAAAGAACATTGGCACCTTTACGCCGAGCTCGGAAGGTAATACCTTATCCAAATTAATATTGCTCTGAATCCCATAGGAGCGTTCTGCGAACTTATTTCTTTCATTCACCGTTTGATCAATGGAACCAAACCCAATAGTACTCATTGTACCCGTAAGGTTTACATTGGCAAAATCGGCAAGTTTGGCGCTAGCCGTTGCCGTTGCTGCCCATCCACCGCGATTGTCGAAGTCGCTCAAACGCAATTCATTCACCCAGATCTCTGCACACTTATCGAGGCCATCATCTCCATCTGTAGCAGTACGTTTTTTAGGGTTTCGAACACCAATAATCAGCGTTCTCACGTTGCTCAGGTTCGGCGCGCCTACCACACTCAAGGTCGTGCCTTCTGGGGTAGTTACCGAATATTTGTTGGTCAAACTCAGCGTAGGATCCGTCTCCATAGCTGCATTTCGAGCAAGTTTTAAAGTTTTCAAATCCTCAAAAGCCAAGTCGATGTTGTTATCTGCCGGCCAAATATCTTCCGGCAGTACGGCGCCCCATTCGGAAACGCGCATCGGCACCTCGTACTCGTAGTAGTTGCCGTTGTAATCGGACCCTAGGCGAACAAAAATGCTCAAATCACCGTCCTGAAGATCGTCGAAATCGCCGCCGCTTTCCACGTGAACAAACATCTTTAGGCGTTTGTACATCCTCATATCAAAGTTGAAGTTGCGGAATACTGCCCGGGCGTCGCCATCTTTTAATCCGCACACTTCGAGTGACATACTCTGCTCGTTTTGCTGAATGATCTGGGTACCACCGTAGACTTGCTGGCGTTCGATATCCGGTGGCAATACGTACGGGATAGGAACGCGACCGCCATTTTCCTCTAGGTTCACCGCATTCACGTTGAAGTTGGTGCCGTCGTTTTCATCCACCGGAACGTTTTCACGGATGTCGTCAAGCACGAAGGGGAATCGGCGCCACTCGCCACGGACGAGTTCAAGTTTGGCGAATCGAAGAACGATCGGATCGTCGAATTCCGTGAGGAACATGCGCATGAATCGGATCGAGCGGAAATCTGTGATGCCACCCACTTTCTTCTGTGGTTGGAAGACCGGGATTTTGAATTGAATCCAGCGAGTTGGGCGAGTCATCCCGTTCGGCAGGGCGTGACTGTTCGTTTCGTAAATATCCGCTACGAAGTTTTTACCCACCACTAAATCTTCCGGACGCATGGACACGCGGTATTGGAAATAGCTTTCAGTCTTGCTCAAGGTCTGGTCGCGGTTCGCATCTTCCTTATCCGGCACGTTTGTGGCCGAAGCCGGCGCGCCATTGATGGTCTCCGTACCACTGTTGCCCTCTACCCCGTTGAAGTTGTAGTAACGGCGTAGGATGTCGGCCGAGGCATTATCGAGTGAATCGCCACGGTAATACACGAAATTGTCTGCATTTGGATCGCGGAAGGCACGCTGGTAGGCGGCTGTATTTGTCCCGTAGGCTGTACTGATGCGTTGCAGATAAGAGCTTCCACTGACTGGTGACCAAATACGTTCTTCAGGATCTGTCAAGGCATCAAAACCCACATCCTGAGCCTCACGGGCCCCAGCGGTATTATCAAAGAACTCTGTGATCGGCTGAATTTCACTCAATAGGCCCCACTGCGTAGAATCCATCACAGATTTATCGCCGTCTGCAGGAATACCATTTTCCAAACTTTGACGCCCATCCTTCAGGACATCCTCCGAAACGCTACCGAGGTTGAAATACAGGTCCCCACCGTCCGGAGCATTATCGTTATCGTAGAATGGATCCATCACCCAGAATTGGATGAACTCAATATTTTGCTCCTCGAAGTTGTTGATTTGAAGCGGACGCATAATTCCGGCCCAACGCGAAGAAGGATCGACCAATTTTCCATCCGAATCAATCCCTTGACTAATACCTGCCAAGCCCTCAACATCAAAGTTATAAGGACCGC
Organism: Schleiferiaceae bacterium; assembly: GCA_022424815.1. Lineage (GTDB taxonomy): Bacteria > Bacteroidota > Bacteroidia > Flavobacteriales > Schleiferiaceae > UBA10364. The sequence goes on from JAKMGS010000022.1 coordinate 13,093, forward strand.
GCTCCGCTGGGTAGTACGCCAAATCGAACATTGCCAAGTTGCGCGCCTCGTTCGTACTCAAGCTGTAATTTGGGAACACCTCTTTCACCAAGACCTCACGCATGCGCTGGTCGGAGGTGATTTCAGGGTCATTGCGAATATTATCCGGCACACTCGCCCCACCCGTGTAGAGGGATGGATCAATAATATACCAAGCCAATTTCGCTCTGTTAAACCCATAAGCCAGGTCATTATTGAGCGAACTTTCCGGGAACAACCCGTCCTGCTTGGCAGGGGTCGAGGCCAAGTTCCAAGCGGTAAAACTGCGCAAGTCAATGGTGGTCTGCGAACTCTCGAAATCGTCAAGGTAGGTGGTTTCGGCACCTGTAATACGAATCCCGCGAGGGGATCCTGGAATGAGGTGGGCGAATTCACCTTTGAATTGAAGTTGTGATTTTTCTTTCGTTTCAATGAACGGCAAGGCATCCACAAAGCGCGTGAGGTACGGGGCCTCGTCACTATAGTTGGTATTCATTCCCCAAATGGTGTTGGAGATGGGCTCGTCACCAATATTTACTTTCTGCGTCAACGGTCTTTCGGTCAAGTGCAACCAAGTCCCACCAATATTCAAATGCTCATTGACCTTGTGGTCAATGTTGGTTCCATAGAACGTCTTGGTTTGAACGTTGAAGAGCGTGTTGTTTTCAAAGCTCACCTTGATGGGCGACCCTGAATTCAGCACTCCCTCATTGATAATGCGGACACGACCCAATGAGTAATCTACCGTGTAATCTTGATTTTCCGTAAGTGTTCGCCCGCCCGCGGTTACCGTCACTGATCCTTGCGGAATGTTGAAGGCTCCTAGGCTGATCTCCGACCCGCTTGCACTCTTGTATTGCCCGCGCAAGATGAATTTGTTGAGTTGGGTTTGCTCCTGAGCACGAAACCTAGTACTATCATACAAGGCCTGATAGACATAGCGATCACGGGCTTTTTCCGTGTCCAATTTCTCATACAAGTTCGACCCAAAGGGCTCCACCACCGGGAAGATGATGCGGCCGCGCTGTTGGTCAATAGTCGTCCCAGTCACAAAGTCGAAAATTCCATCCGGGAAGGGGTCGTTGTTCGTATTTAATCGGTCCAATTCCATTACCCCAATGAGCAACGTATCGCTGAGGTTTCCGTCCGGTAAGAATGGGATGGGCACCCCAGTTTCGTCGTTCATGTACAGGATGTCCATGTAGAAATCCTCGCGGTCCAATTGGTACGCATTCAAGGCATAGATGTTCTTCATCATCAAGTCCCACGTCGGCATACGCACATCCAATACTGTACTCTTGAGGAGCTTCAGGATCAACGTTTTCGGCGGGGTTACCCCATCGTTCGAAAATTCCCCTACCTGATAGGTACGGCCCGCGGCGGTATACTGGAAGGCGACGGCCAAAACCTCATCTTGATTCAAGGCTTGGTTAAGGGTGATATAGCCCAATTGCGGATGCACATTGTATTGATTCGGCTCCAATTTGCGCGCATTGGCCAATTCTACATATTCCCGCGCCTCCAAAAATCCGGAGCTGCTCAAATCTTGATTCGCCGTGGCAATATCTCGCACCCCAGGGATATCAGATTCCAGCACCAATGGATCCAACCTGTTGTTCGCATTATTCGGGAATCCCTCTAAATTCACATTCCCACCCGGGAAGATGCTCACCCCTGGTAAGCCGGCGGTATCATTTCTATATGCATGGCGCTCGTCCGCCCCCAAATCCATGAAGGCCACAATATTGCGTAGGTTCTGCGTAGCACTGCGCTCGTTCGTCACCCAAACCTCAACTTTGGTCATCTGTACCGGCGAGGTGATGAGCGGTAGGTTTTCCAGGTACTCTTCGTAGTGTTCACGGAAGAATTGACTTAAGAAGTAATGGCGGTTGGCCTCGTACTCATCCCCCTGGATATAAAATTCGGTCGTGGTTCCCCCACTCTGCACATTAATACTTTGGCTTTGGGAACGCTGCTCGGAGAACACAGTGGTGACCATGGTGTTTCCAAATTGGAATTGGCCCTTTAAACCAAATAAACTCTGCGCACCCGTGATCAAGCTGCTGTTGAGTGGCATGTTGATGTTCCCCATCTCTAGGCGCTTGATGATATCGTCTTCCTCCCCTTCGAAGTCCAATTTCATCTTGTTATCGAAGGCAAACGTGGCTTCCGTGTCGTAGTTGATTCCCAACTCTAACCGATCCCCAATTTTTCCTTTAACGTTCATCTGAATGCGCTGGCCAAAATCGAAAGCGAAGGTCTTTTGGTTCCGAACCGGAATCCCCGGATTCTGAACGTATTGGTATTTACCACCGAAACGAATCTCTGCCATTCCTTGCGGGCGAATTTCCACTATATCACTTCCAAAGACCTGACCCAAGGCTTCATTGCCCGTTTGAATCTGCGGTACGAGCCCTACGTTATCTCGCGGATTGTCCCCGCTGGCATTATATAAGGCACTCTTAGTGCCAAAGTAATCTTGTTCGCTCAGGCTGTACATATACTGCCGATATTGATCGGTAGTCCAGACCTCAGGAATCATTAATAACACATCGCCGTATCGCCTATATACAAGGTAATTACCCGTAATAGGATCGTAAACAATCTCACGTTGATAATTGGCTGGATTTGGCAAGGATAAATTACCCGTGCTCCCCGTGGAAGTTGTGTCGTTAGCGTCTTGAGCAAACGAAGGCAGCGCCCACAAGAATGCAGCGGCGAACCAAAAGAAATGTAATCGTTTACCCAAGGTGCGTTTCATTACAGCATTTGGAGTGCTTGACGGACCAATTCTTCCGTTGTCGCGTTTGGATTTGACTTAAGTAACTTATTCAAGATGCTTTCAGTCTGCTTGGCATTAATACCCAAAGTTGTCAAGGCCGCGTGAGCCTCTGCCCGCACACCACCTGAAGCTGCTATTGCACCTTCACCGGCTACAGCTGTCTTAGCCACCTTATCTCGTAAATCGATAACAATGCGCTGAGCTGTTTTTGCCCCAATACCTTTGACTCCTTGAAGCGTAGGGGCATCTTCACTCATAATGGCTTGTTCTACTTCGTGCGGCGCCAATGAACTCAATATTACTCGAGCCGTGTTTGCTCCTACTCCACTGACACTAATGAGCAATTCGAATAGTGCTTTCTCACGCTGAGTGCTAAACCCAAATAGCTGTTGAGCATCCTCGCGTACTAAATGATAGGTGTAAAGCAAACCATTGGACAATGGTTCAATATCTGCGTATGTATTTAAGGAAATCTGAACATCGTACCCCACTCCGGCACAATCCACCACTACTTGGGTAGCACTTTTTAATACATATTCTCCTTTGACGTAATAGATCATAATTACTGAGGGTCTTAATCTATACCAAACGATTTACTAGAACTTTTGGTATGAGCCTTAACGAAAAAAAGCCGCGCATGGCGCGGCCTTTAATTAGTCAACAAGCTTAATCTCTTATTATGAGCTTTTTAAAGGTAGTCCCATCTACACTGTAGAGGTACACTCCATTGCTCAACTCCGCCACCGAGATGGAGTTTTTCCCTGGATTCAAGGCTTTGGTTTTTACCAATGCTCCGAGGGCATTGTAGATAACAAATTGACCACTCTTAGAGGTTTCCACTGTGATATAATTCCGAGCGGGATTCGGATACAACTTATCCGCTGTAATTTGCACATCTGCAGTACCCATTGTTGGTCCCGCAGAAATTTGCACCCATACGCTCAAACTATCGCTAGGATCCTTACCGTTATAAAACACATAGCGAGTACTATCCATACAAGTGGCACTGGTCGTTGGTGAGTATACGTGACCACTGAAATCATTCTTTTCGTCACCGGCTAAAATATTCACGTAACCGATGCTGTTATCAACATCCGAGCCGTAACAGTAATCCCAACAGAAATAGGCACTATCATATGCACAGGTGGGGCTGTTGAACGCACGGCGCACGTACACCTCTAAATCTTCGGAGCTGGTATTCTTCACTTTTATGTGAAATCCATAATCTGCCACAGCTGTAGAATTAACTTCCACCACTGTGTCCTGTTCTACAACAGAAAGTGATTGTGCGTGCGCATTCATTGCGAAAGCAGCGAATAGAACGAGGTAAAGGGCTTTTTTCATTGGTCACTATTTAATGCTCAAATATAACGAACCCTTTTCACAACGCAACTATGCTCAATTCCACTCTTTTTTATTAAATTTCCACTTTCAAAAACACAAATGCATGAAAAAACTTTTACTATCCTTAGCCGCCTTGTTCGCTGCAACAACTGCATTTGCACAAGGCCAGAGCACGATTTATTCGTGGGACTTTAACAACGGGATGCCTTCAGGTTGGTCACAAGTGACTAACGCTACTGATGGTGGTTTCCAAGCTGGATCTGCTTCTTCAGTAAGTTCTCAGTACTTCACTATTAGCGATCCAGGATCGAACATCTTGGCCACTAATGATGACGATTGTAACTGTAATAAGGCTGACGAATACCTCATTACTGATACGCTGGATTTAAGTAACTACTCAGTGTTGCACGTAACTTTCAAGAGCTTCTACTATGGCGCAACTTATAGTGGTGCTACTGAAGCCGCTGAATTCTTGTACTCTACGAATGGCGGTTCTTCTTGGACTTCTTTGGCGGATATCACTCCAGGTGCGGATTGGACTTCTCAGTGGATTGATGTAAGTGCTGCCTGTGGTAATAGCAACGTACAGTTTGCTTTTAACTACCAAGACGGTGGTGGTTGGTTGTACGGTTTAGGTATTGATGACTTTGCCATATTCGCTCCTTACAACTTCGACATGGCTGTTGAATCTTTGGACATGTTCAGTACAGTTGGTTTGAATAACGCACCTTACACTATTGAAGGTACCATCAAAAACTACGGTGGAACTACCATCTCTTCGTTGGCCTTAAACTACTCAATCAACGGCGGAACTGCAGTGACTGATAACCTTACTGGTTTATCTATT
>JAKMGS010000103.1 GCA_022424815.1 Schleiferiaceae bacterium
TCGCGGTGACATGAGCATCGTGGGACCGCGTCCTGAGCGTAAATTCTATTTCGATCAGATCATAGAATCGGCCCCGCAATACAGGTACCTATTAAGGGTAAAACCCGGCATCACTTCTTGGGGAATGGTAAAGTTTGGGTATGCAGAGAATGTGGAAGAAATGCTCGAACGCGCTCGATACGACTTGATCTACACTGAAAATATTACCCTTCTTAACGATATCAAAATCCTCTTCTATACCTTAGTCATTGTCTTACAAGGACGAGGCAAATAAGAACCACACAAACCCAAATACATGAAGAACATCGCAGTAATCGGAGCAGGAACCATGGGCAATGGTATCGCACATGTTTTCGCTCAAAGCGGATTTAACGTTCAACTCTTTGATATTAGCGAAGACGCCTTGCAGCGTGCCCTAGCCACCATTGGTAAAAATATGGACCGCCAAATCGCCAAAGAACTGCTGAGCGAAGCTGATAAGGCAGCGGCGTTGGACAGATTACAAACGGGCACTGACCTTGGTGCCGCCGTGGCAGCCGCTGATCTTGTAGTTGAAGTAGCCACTGAGAATACCGCTATCAAGTTCCAATTGTTCAAGGACTTGGACGAATTGGCCCCAGCGAATTGTATTCTTGCCTCCAATACCTCTTCCATTTCCATCACCAAGATTGCGGCACAAACTTCACGCCCGGACAAAGTGATTGGCATGCACTTCATGAATCCTGTTCCGGTGATGAAACTCGTCGAAATCATCAATGGATATAGTACTTCGAAGGAAACCACCGATGCAGTTGTGAAGATGAGCGCATCCCTAGGCAAGGTTCCTGTGAGCTGCAACGACTATCCCGGCTTCGTCGCCAACCGCATTTTGATGCCGATGATCAATGAAGCCATCATCGCACTGCATGAAGGTGTGGCCGGCGTGCAAGAGATCGATACCATTATGAAATTAGGTATGGCGCACCCGATGGGTCCATTGCAATTGGCCGATTTCATTGGCCTAGACGTATGCTTAAGCATTTTGAATGTGCTCTACGACGGCCTAGGAAATACTAAATACGCCCCTTGCCCATTGCTCGTCAATATGGTCACCGCAGGTAAGAAAGGGGTGAAATCCGGCGAAGGATTCTACGATTATTCAGAAGGCGTGAAAAATGCCACAGTCAGTCAACAATTTATTTAATACCCTCACTATGAAACTACACGCTATTGCCGCTGCCCTACTGTTCTCAACGGCAGCCTTTGCCCAAGTAGATTTGATCAACAAGGTCAAAGAGAATGGTGCCGATGCACCCCTAGGCTACGAATGGGAAACCATCGTAGATATTGAAGCAACCCCAATTAAGAACCAAGGTGCCTCAGGAACTTGTTGGTCTTACGCCACGACCTCATTTGTAGAAAGTGAGATGATAAGAATGGGCAAAGAGCCTATCGATATCTCAGAAATGTATACCGTGCGTAAGGTATATGAAGATAAGGCCGAAAAATACGTTCGTCTACACGGCTATTTGAACTTCGCACAAGGTGGTGCCTTGCCAGATGTTATCTATGTCATCAAACATTACGGCGCCGTACCGCAAGAAGTGTATAGCGGTTTGAATTACGGTACTGAAATTAACCGCCACGGCGAAATGGAAGCTGCATTAAAAGGAATAGTGGATGCCGTTATTGATAACAAAAACGGTAAAATATCCCCTAGCTGGAAAATTGGCTTCAGTGGCGTTTTAGATTCATACTTGGGTGATGAACCTGCACAATTTGGATACAACGGCAAGACGTACACCCCACGAACTTTTGCGGATGAGGTGGTAGGGATTAACCCGGACAACTACGTGCAACTCACCTCTTGGACGCACCACGAGATGTACGCACCATGCCAAATTCAAGTTCCTGACAACTGGACTTGGGGCATGTCCTATAACCTTCCACTAGACCAAATGATGGAAGCCATCAATTCCTCGCTGGAGGCAGGCTACCCAGTGGCTTGGGCCTGTGATGTAAGCGACAAGGGTTTTTCTATTAAGAATGGTATCGCCGTTATGCCCAATCAAAGTTGGGGCGATATGACTTCAGATGAGGCGCAAGCTATCTATTCTGCGCCTCATGAAGAGGCAGTCATTGATCAACAAATGCGTCAAGAGCAATATGATAATTACTTGACTCAAGACGACCACGGTATGGTTATCCAAGGTATGGTTAAAGATCAAGAGGGCAACATTTTCTACATCATCAAGAACTCTTGGGGTGATATCCCTAATGATTATCGTCCAGGATACCTATACGCTTCTGAGAGTTATGTCCGCTTGAAAACCATTAGCGTAATGATGCACGCAGACTCTGTAGAGAAGTCAATAAAAAAGAAATTGGGACTGTAAATCTGTTCTCCTCTTATAATGAGCCGCTTACCCTCAGGTGAGCGGCTTTTTTTGTGCCCTTTGAGACACGGCAAAAACCACTAAGGCAAGACTCATGCCCAATACTGCGCCCGCCATAACGTCGGCAATCCAATGCACCATTAGATATACCCTGGAAATTGCGACTGCAATGGCACAAAAGGCAGCAAAGAGCTGAATAACAGGACGACGCCAGTGCAAGGCAATTAGGGTAAAAAATACGAAAGCTGTAGTCGTATGCCCGCTTGGAAAGGCGAATTGTAGCGGAAGCTCGAGATCTGTGGCCAATTGTGTTTGACTCCACTCTATGACCCCCATGGGTCGTGGTGAGGAAGTGAAAACTAACTTCTTCAGTATTTGAACTAAGGCACTTGACAAAATACCCGCTGCCAGAAACTCACCGGCCCACCACCAAGACTTTCTAAGAGCGTATACTAAGATGACTATCAAAATCATAGGCCATTCACCCCAACCAGTAACGAAACCCATCAAAGCATATCCTCTTGGCGAATACCACATGTTATGTAAGGCCAATTGTGCATCGACCTTGTCCGGATGAAAGAATAAAAAAATCCCGCAGGCCATAATAAATAGGACTGCGGGTATAGCGAAATACGGGATGTTCTTCATTAAGCCCCGATAATGTGCTGTAATTCGTGGATCTGGCTTTCCCAAAGTTGTTTAGCCTCCTCTACTTCATCATTTTCCGCAAAGTCGGTAACAATCACTGAGGTATCGTGAGTAATGGCATCTACCTCTATGCGGAATTCAAAGTAGCAATCAAGACCTTCTTCTTCATCATTAAGCCACCTGAAACGGACCATTTTATCTTGTTGCTTTTTCAACAACCTAGCTTGTTCCTCTGAACCATCCCAAAAGAATGTGAATACCTCCGTGCGTGAATTCACGTCATCACAAAACCACTCACTCAAACCTGAAGGAGTACTCAAAAAGGGAAAGAGCATTTTTGGAGATGCGCGTAAGGGGAATTCTAATTCAAATTTTTCTTTTTCCATGGTAAGTCTATAGTGTTTGCAATATAACACGGTAGGGCAAAATTCCAAGAGTTTCAGGGATTTTGTTAATTTCAATCCGCTATTCACACGCTCATATGAAACAAAACTCCTCCATCTTTACCCAAGCCATTATCTGGGTAGCTGCACTAGGGTATTTCGTAGACATTTACGACCTTCTCTTATTCAGTATTATCAGAATTCCTTCCCTCGAATCTATAGGTGTAGAAAATGTCTCAGACGTCGGCTTATTAATACTGAATACCCAAATGTTTGGATTACTATTAGGAGGAATTATTTGGGGAGTATTAGGTGATAAGCTTGGGCGAACCAAAGTTCTTTTTCTCTCAATAGCGCTCTACTCGATCGGGAATATTCTTAATGGTTTTGTTCAAACTGGAACCCAATATGCCGTAATACGTTTCATAGCTGGCATTGGCCTAGCTGGTGAGCTTGGCGCTGGTATCACCTTGGTATCTGAACTATTGCCTAAAGAAAAGCGCGGTATAGGCACTTCGGTAGTCGCTGGTGTAGGACTTACGGGTGCAATCTTGGCATTTTTCATTGCTCAATGGTTTGATTGGCGCACCTGCTACTTCATTGGAGGTGGATTAGGTCTCGCTCTACTGCTTTTACGATTAAGTGTATTTGAAAGCGGATTATTCGAGAAAATGGAGAAAAATGTAAATGTTATTCGAGGTAATTTTTTCATGCTTTTTAACAAACGTGAAAGATTCATGCGTTATTTAAGAAGCATATTGATTGGACTTCCTACATGGTTTGTTGTAGGCATCCTAATCTCGTTTTCCCCTGAATTTGCTCATCATTTAGGAATTCAAGATACTATTGATCCAGGAATCGGTATTATGATTTCATATTCCGCTATAGCTGTGGGAGATGTCATCATAGGTCTCCTTTCGCAACGCCTGCAATCACGAAAGCAAGCGATGCATATTTTCTATGGCATCACTATCCTCGGTATGTTGTTATTCTTCACCTCTACAACAGCGATACAACTATATATTTCTACAGGAATAATGGGATTTGGAACTGGATTTTGGGCCGTATTCGTAACTATTGGCGCAGAAAATTTTGGGACCAATTTGCGTGCCACAGCGGCCACAACGATTCCCAATATGGTTCGCGGCTCGCTCAATGGAATAACCGCAATTTTCCTAGGATTAGGCAGCTATATGAGCTATGTAACCAGTGGAATCATCACGGCATTCATCGTAATGGCCATCACGTATTGGGCAATTTCGGGCCTTGACGAAACCTTTGGACGTGATTTGGATTTTATGGAAGACTAAGGACCGTAACAGGGTTTAATCACTTCCGTATATCCCGCGATTCTTTCAAATTTAAGATGTACCTTTCTATACACTCAAGCGTCACAGTGTAATAACTAGATCTGAAAAGTCAAACCGAATAACTAATGAAACCCAAGCACCTTCTTCTTCCTATCATTCTTATTGCCCCCTTATACTTACTAGGTCAAGAAATAATGGATGCAGCCAAAGTCGCAGCAGGAAACAATCTTATTGTTGAACAGTTAGCGGCTCAATTAGGATTTACGGCAAGTCCATTTTTTGGTGTGTTTCTTACTTCCATTGCCTCGCATTTAGATATAGGGTCAGAATTTATCAGAAGTAGCCCAATTTATGGTAACATATTCATTTTAATCATCAGCGGACTATTGACTTTCGCTAAGCCAATTATCAGTGGTTTGAGTGGCTTCCTGGGACCTGCTAAGGCACCATTAGCTGCCGTGAGTACTGGGATTGAATGGGTTGAAGGACATGCCACAGCTGCAATTTTTGCATTAGCCGCCATAGGGTGGTACATATCCACACCTGATCAATTAAGTAGCGAGTCGGTCGTAATGTTGGGATTCGCGATGCCCTTCAAAATGGCATTTGTATTGTTTGTAGGGCTGACTTACCTAACAATGGTATCCACGGTGAGACTGATGATTGATCTTCTGGTTTTAATTATTCCTATACCCTTTATAGATACTGTTTTACTTGCATTAAAGTACATATTCACCACAGGCTTAGTAGCCATTAGTATTTTCTTCCCAAAGTTGGCCTTGGTGATTCTAGCATTATTCTATGTTCTTGCCTGGATATTGTACCGCAGATCGAAAAGGGTTGCGGTCAAACAAAGGATTCTACTCATGGAACCTATGTTTCATAAAGTGAAATTTCTGCGTCGCTTTACATTAAAAAGCTACGCTCAATCAAAGCATATTGATGGTGATGTCTACCCTATATTTCTAGCAGAGAAAAGAAAACCGTTTAAACGTCATAGAAAAATATTCATCTCCTTTTCGAATAATGGAGTCGAGCTCATCCAATCAAAAACATTTCTTTTTAAAGAGAAACGTGAATCAGTATACATTACTAGTATTAAAAGTGGTCTCACCAGGTGTCGATTATTCCAAGATGATGTAGCTATTGGATTTACTTCTAGTGTTTACAAGAAGGACCTTAGTGCATATGTGGATAGTGAAGAATCCGAATCTTCTGAAGAGGACATTAAATCTCTGGCATTAAACGGATAAGATTGGTAATTAGATTGATCTATTACCCCAATCAAAGTATTCTTATCAATTGCGTATTACAGGTGCTAAAGATTCCTGCATAGTTTGTAGTCTGGTCAATGTGAATCTATTGCTTGAATTCTCGTTAATAAGTATATTGTTCCCAAACTAAACTTAAAATCAAGCTATTTACAGCTATTATGTTCTCAGTATATTCTTGTGGACTACTCGCACAAGATTCACCATCTGTCTCTAATTCTAATGATAGAAATCTCCTCACAGAAATTTACGATGGAACTCAT
>JAKMGS010000023.1 GCA_022424815.1 Schleiferiaceae bacterium
TTGCTGTATTTAGTCTCTTGACTATTCATTGTTTTAGGAATCACAATCACTTTTAATGAGGACAACTTCCAAAAGCACCTAGCAGTAGCTCTTATGTCATCTAAAGCGTTGTGGGCGTTAAAGTAGGCATCAAACAATATGCTATATAACTCCTCTAATTTTGGCCATTTATAGCCATAAGGGCCAGAAATTTTGCAAAAATCCACAGTGGACTTCATTGTACATATAAAGTCTTTGTTCTCCAAAATATTGTTGAACCCATTTCTTAAAAATTCAGAAGCCATGATTGAATAATCATAGTCATAATTGTGGGCTATCAATAATTTTGCTTCTTCGCTAGACTTTAAAAACAATTGTAATACCTTGATTAAATCAACTCCTTGTTCATTTGCTTTTTCAGTAGTAATCTTATGTACTTTACTTGCATTTTGTGGTATTATAAATCCATTTGGTTTGATTATAAAATCAAATTCTTCTAATAGTTCTTGGTCCTCGTTATAGACTTGCCAAGCCAATTGCACAAGCCTAGGCCAATTATTCAAATCAGACACAGGTGCATTCCAATTTTTTGGAAGCCCTGTTGTTTCTGTGTCAAAAAATAAAATTCTCATTTCACTATTCCCGTATTAATGGCATATCCTTCTCTTTTAACTGCTCAAATTCCAGTCCTCTTAAGTAGGTTAAACTCACGTTTAAACTTGAGTGCCCCATTGCTTTCTGAACTTTGGAAATTGACCCGGTCCTTTTAAAAATTTCAATGGCCCCAGAATGCCTGAATGAATATAACGTTTGTCCTTCTTTTAAACTAACGGCTGTCTTTTTAAACCTCCCCCAAAGCGTTTTAAAGTAATTGTATCCGGGTGGTTGAGAGAAGCCTTCAAAAATACTCCCAGAATCACCAATCTTTAAATGTTCTCTAATGTATAATGGAACTGGGACTATCCTGTTTTTACCAGATTTGGTTCTATTTCCTGATAATCTAATTTCTCTACGATCCTGAGAAAAGTCCTCCCAGCGTAACTCCCTGATCTCTCTATGAGGCCTTAGTAGACATCCATAAGTAAGTAAGCAGCATAGGTGAAGGTTTGTATTGAATCTTTCAATCTCTCCTAGAATAACACCAACATCATCAAAAGGCCGGTTCAATCTTGCTGTACTTTTTCTAGGCTTTATACCCTCTAAAGGGTTTGATGTCATTCCTAACCGCTTTGCTTCATTAACCAATACCTTAATGTGCTTTCTAATGGTATTGTAAGACACACCTGATTCATAGTTTGAAAGGATATGGCTTACTGTGGATTCTGACACTTTACCCCCTGAGCACGCCTTCACCAGCAACTTGTAACTGTATGAAAGAAGCTTGATATACTTCTCAGAATAACCAGATTTCAGCTTGAGATCTAAAGCTTCCTTTAAATACTCAATATCTGTTTGCTTATGCTTAATCTGTTTATTAAACCTGTGGGGTAAGAGCTTCCCTCCATTAATCAGGAATTTATAGGTATCAGAAGCCAATACCTTGCCTACTTCAATCCGTTGCTCTGAGGGATACCTATTGGGATCAATAGGGGAATTAACTCTTCTTCCATTGTATAATCTGACTCTTTTTCCATCCAGTGTGAAGGATACGTAAACGAGCTTCTTGTTGTCTACAGATACCTTAGGATACCTAACATTCATTGACAGTGATTTGACAGTTAATACTTGAGTAAACTGTTCACTTTGCTGATAATGAAGTGGTTAATGAAGGCGGGGTATTGACTGCCAGTCAAGCGCTCTAGCCAACTGAGCTACATCCCCATTGTGGAGGGCAAATATAGGTCAAGAGTTTGTATCCTACTCTATTTTGATCTATCAGCTTTATCGGTATCCGGTTACTTTCATAATCATATTCAATACACGTAGGTTTAAGTTGTTTCTTGGCCACACTTCTCTAAGAGAGATCTTCAAGAGTTCAAGCACTGAATCAGATGCTAAAAAAATGTATCAAGTATTTATTAATCCTTACATTGAATAATGTCAATCAATTGATCATGCAGTTATTAAAACCTTCGTTAATATTAAGTTTTGTCTCTTCACTTATTCTTGCATGCACACCATCTGTTCCAGAAAATTCTGTTGTCATTTCTGACTCGTCCAAAGAAGATTCGTTGCTAGACTCAACATGGGCATTGGTAGATTCGTTTAGATTTAAAGACAGTACAGAGTTACAGATTTTCACAAAGGAAACTATCGATTCGCTTCAATGTCACTCTTGTAGTCCTCCTATTGTACTAAGACGCTCTTCAAAGTCATCAGACGGAAGGATCACTTGGAAGCAAACGGCAATAGATGCAGTTAATCAATGGGGAAAGGTTGGTGTTTTTTACGTAGACGAATTAGACGATTGTCCTGAGTTATTATTTTATCGAGGATGGTACTCACAACATGGTTTTACGCATTCCTGGATAAATGCTTTTCGAACCGAGTCTTTTGTTTTGGGACGTAAAGAGTGGTCGTTTAGTTTTATGGAAAGTACAGAGGAAAACTTACATCTTCCTTTAGATTCAATTCCTAGACTCAAGGAATTCACTTCAAAAGGAATTACTCCTGCCGAGACATATCTTATTACAAGTGGCAATCTTGAAATAGACGTACAGCCAGGAATCTTGAATCTTCAAACGTCTGAGAACGAATACGTCACGGTGTTCGTCGAAGAAGATGAAAGATCTGTTGATTATAGATCAAGAACAAAGACTATGTCCTTGTACTACAATCTAGATTACGGCAACGTATATCTAGATAGTGTTTGGCAAACCAACAAATAGGCATAGCGCACTATTAATATAAATCCTGGAGGAAGGAAATTAAGAGTGCCTTTACCAGATTTGGCACTACATTCCATAACATTCACAAATTCACGCTGCCTGTATCTAACTTTCCACCCCAAAATAAAATCGGACTTGTATTCGAATGGCTAGTAAATTAGCAGAAAGTCAACCTTGCAACGCGTGAAGTACCGAATTCTCATATGTCTTAGCCTCCTGCTCAGTGTTTTTGAAATGAGGGGCCAATTGGCTATTAATGAGTTCAATTCGCAGCGTGGATTTACGGATGATCGCGGAAAAAATGTGGATTGGGTGGAGGTGTACAACCATTCATCGGGTCCCATTAACCTAGGCGGATACTACCTGAGCGACAACCCGAATAATTTGGACAAGTGGCGGTTTCCTGCCGTTGAGCTGGCGCCGCAATCCCTGATTACGATCTGTGCGTCGGGGCGCGACGAGGTGCGGTTTCCTGCGCGGTGGGAGAGTTTGGTGCGCGCGGATAATGTTTGGAAGTATTGGAACGGGAGCGCCCCGCCGGCGAATTATTCGAACTGGAAGGAATTGGGCTACAATGATCAAACCTGGGCTTCGGGCGCCGGGGGTATTGGATACGGGGATAACGACGACCAAACCACTATTGCCACCACACCTTCTATTCTCTTACGACACGAGTTTGTGGTGTACGATGTGGAAGAGATTACCCATTTGATTTTTCACGCGGATTATGACGACGGTTTCGTGGCGTATCTGAACGGCCAGGAGATCATGCGCTCGGATAATTTGAGTGCCTCCCCCGCATACCACGAGTTGACCAGTTCACTGCATGAGGCGGTGATGTATTCCGGCGGCATTCCCGATGAGGTGATGATTGATGGGGAAGATATAGAGGAGTTGCTGCAAGACGGAGCCAACATACTAGCCATTCGCGTACACAACGCATCGGCCAATTCCTCCGACCTCACCGGAAATTTCTTCCTGTCCGCTGGATTGACTTCGGCCCAGAACCAATACCAAAACATCCCTACGTGGTTCACGCCACCGGTGGTGTTGCCGCACGCCAGTTTTAAATTGGCCACAGGGGAAACTATAATTATCAGCGACACCAACGAAGTCGTCATTGATAGCATTGCCGTACCTGAGGGGCTTGGGCCGAACATTAGCCTAGGACGGACGCCGGACGGTATGGGAAATTGGTGCTTCTTCGATAGCCCGACGCCCGATGTTTCGAACAACCAGAGCACCTGCTATTCCAGCATTACCCCTGCCCCGATTGTAGACCTGCCCTCAGGATGGTATAGCTCCAGTAACCCAGTAAGTGTTACAACCGCAGCAAATGCGACCAGCCATTATACCACTAACGGTGATGAGCCCGATCAAAACGATCCGGTCGTAAGTGGCCCTATTTATGTGAGCCAAACCGTTGTGCTCAGTGTGAAATCTTTTGGCAACAACGGCCAGGCGCTCCCAAGCCCGACCATCGACCGTACGTACATCATCGACGAAGACAATCACAACCTGCCGGTCATCTCCATCATCACCAATGAAGACCATCTTTGGGATTGGAACACGGGCATTTATGTCATGGGGCCTAATGCCAGTTCGAATTTTCCTTATTTCGGAAGTAATTTTTGGCAACCATGGTCGCGAAAGTCCCGTATGGAGTATTTCGACCGCAACCAAAACAAGCAATTCGAAGCCGTTTTTGATTTAGAGATTCACGGAGGATATTCGCGCGCCGAGCCACAAAAATCCTTCCGCATCGACGCCAAATCCATCTACACCGGTGACGTCGAATACCCGCTCATTGAACGCAAGCCTGAGATCACGAGCTTTAATAACTTCAACCTACGCAATGGCGGGCAGCACGGCATCTTTAACCGTATCCAAGATGCAGTATTTAGCCGGTTGGCGGACGGCACCTACATCGATCGAATGGGGTACCAAGCCACCTTGGTCTATCTCAACGGGGAGTTTTGGGGCTTGTACGGCATTCGTGAGAAATTCGACGAGCACTACGTGGAAAGCAATCATGGAGTGGATAAGGATGCCGTCCAATTATTAAATCGCGACGGCGCCCTTGTCGGAAATGCGAGCCATTTCACTGAATCCCACAACATCATCACCAACCAAAGCGCGAACTCCCCCAACTTCGTCGAAGTCTTTAGTTCCCGATTCGACCTCGACAACTATTTGGACTACTTCATTTTTCAAACATATATCCAGAACCGCGATTGGATGGGAATTGATTGGGGCATTAACAATGTCAAACTATGGCGACAAGATACCGCCGGAGCCACATGGCGTTACATGATGTACGACACCGACTTTGGCTTTGGCCTCTATGGCGGGAGCATCTACCACAACTACATCAACCGCGCCCGCAACCCGGACTACCCAAACCAGCATTCACAAATTTTCAATCACGCCCTGAATAATTCGGATTTCCGTTGCCGATTCGTCAATCGCTACGACGACCTCATCAACACCACCTTCCAAACCGATATTTTTGATGCGGCAGTGGATGAATTGAAAACAGAATTGGCCCCAGCAATCCCCGATCACATTGCACAGTGGAGCAGCCAGATGGGGCCCTATTCCTATACCTATTGGCTAAATTCCGTCAATGGCCTAAAAACCTACAACAGCACGCGAATTCCGACGGCCCGCCAACACATCAACCAAAGTTTCAATCTACAAGGACAAAAGTTGGTGGAGCTTGCGGCCTCCCCGACTAATTCCGGCCACATCAAGGTCAACAGTATCCAGCCGCCGCTCCCTTGGGAAGGTATTTACCACGGCGGCTGCCCCATCACGACTGAGGCCATCCCAAGCTTTGGGTATCTCTTCTCGCATTGGACCAGCGATGATACCAATTACCAGAACGCGCAAGATGCTACCATACAAGTCGCCCTCTCGAACAACACGACCCTCACCGCGCATTTCCAGCCTTGTGATGAGGTCATCAGCGCCAGCATTTTGGAAGCCGGCAACCAGCTCCGCCCGCAGGTTTCGGAAGAGGTAAATATCTATGCCTACGAATGGCGGTTAAACGGCGCCCTAGTCTCTGAAGATAGCGTGCTCTACAATCCCGTGGACGGCGATTACACCTTAGTCGTGCGCTTTGATTCTTGTGAAATCAGCTCGGAGGCCTTCGGGATCTCTCGCGGCGATTACGAGCTCTTATTGTTCCCTAATCCAGCCGTAGATGTGCTCCGGGTCCAATTCGTTTTGGGCGAAGAAGCGCCTTTAGAATTGGCCCTGTTCAACACCTTAGGACAGCTTGTTTGGAAGGAATCCCACGCAGATTTTATGGGCCAATTCAACAGCACCATCGACGTAAGTACCCTAGCCAAGGGCACCTACATCTTACGAGCGTCCACCCCGTCGGTCAGTTATTCCGGGAAGGTCGTGAAGGTGGATTAAGCTTCACCCTTCGGATTCGGCAATGCATCAAACAAAATCTGATGCTTCGACGGTGCCTTTTTTCGAGGTTTGCGCTCTTTTTTTTCCTGCGGTTTTTGATCGTTAGAATTTGGCTTATCAGCACCCTCACTCTTCGCAGGTCTAGATGATTTTTTCTCGTGCGACTTGGCCTCAGATGTACGGCCTTGTGGCTTTTTATCGCCACGTCCTTTTTTGCCACGTTGCGGTTCGCGCCACTCAGGACCTGGGCCCAGTGTTTTCGGCGGTTGTTCTTTATCCAATTCCCGTTCGATCAATCGCTCAATTTTTGAGAACTTGAACATATCATCTGGACAAACGAGCGTCACAGCCATCCCTTCAGTTTTCGCGCGTGCGGTACGTCCGATACGGTGTACGTAATCCTCGGCATCGCCAGGCACATCATAATTGACAACTAAATCAATGCCCTTTATATCAATACCGCGCGACATCACATCCGTCGCCACCATGATTCGGGTTTTTCCACTGCGGAAATCGCTCAACGCCTCCTCGCGCTGCTCCTGCTCGTAATCTGATGAAATCCCCTGACAGGCATATCCTTTTTGATGCAGCGTACGCGCCAATTTCTCTACCTTTTTCTTCGTTGAACAAAAGACGATGATGGACTGGAAATCATCCTTATCGCCAAGAACCTCTTGTACGACAGCAACTTTTTGCTCTTCGTAAGCCAATATGACCTTTTGAGTTACCCCATCCGCAGGCTTCGAAATGGCCACGGAAATCTCGTCAGGATTGTTTAATATCTCCTTTGCCAGACCGCGAATCTTAGACGCCATAGTGGCAGAGAACATCAAGCTCTGACGCTGCTCCGGTAAAGATTTGATAATCTTAATGATATCGTCATAAAACCCGATGTCTAGCATCCGGTCGGCCTCATCAAGAATCAAATGCTTAACGGTATCAAATTTCACATAGCCGCGCGCCATGTGCGCCATTAATCGGCCCGGGGTAGCTACAATGATATCTGCTCCACCCTTCAAGGCATCCGCCTCAGCCTCCCAGCTCACGCCGTCGCCACCGCCATAGACGGGGTAACATGATGCGTTTGTAAAGTAGGCAATGCCTTGGATTTGCTGGTCGATTTGAATGGCCAGCTCGCGCGTGGGACACAAGATTAACACTTGTACACCGTCACTAGGCGAATTTGCAATCTGATTCAGCGTGGGCAGCACGAAAGCAGCCGTTTTTCCCGTCCCTGTTTGAGCGCAACCAATGAGGTCTTTGCCTTCCAAAATGGTTGGGATTGCTTTAATCTGTATTTCTGTTGCCTCTTCAAAGTTCATATAGAACAAGGCATCGAGAATAGTTTCGTTTAATTTAAATTCAGTGAATTTCATTCAGTTAGTTTAGGTTGATTTTCGCCACCAAATCGACATTGTCGCTGATGACTAGGGCGGCGGGCCCTGTTCCCACGGACCACTGGGTGCGGTCGATGGAGAAGCTCGCCTCAAGGGATTTGGAATCCTTTTGGACGACGCGAACTTCAATGGGATGCGTTTCTCCTCGCAAGGTAAGGTCTCCGCGCATGTCGTAGGTGGTTTTGGGTCCAATTTTGCCCACAAACTCAATTTTATCCGCTGTAAAACAAATCGTTGGATAGTTTTCGGCATCCAAGAATTCCTCCTTATTGACCACATTTCGGTCTCTAGCAGCGACGCCAGTGGCGAAAGAATTGGCCGCTACACAGCCCTCAAAAGCCACGAGCATATCCCCTTCAAATGTGGCCTCAGCCGGTATTCCATCACTTTGGAACCCTCCCTCGACCTTGCTCAAACCAAATTCTCTAACGGTAAAGTCAATCTCAATTTCCGCAGGAATGGTTCGTGTTTGCGCCACCAAAGCGTTGGCGGCAAGCATCATCACTAGGAAGTATTTCATAGGCATAGATTAAAGGAACGGATCAAATCCATGCTCCTTTAACAACGAAAGACGGGGTCCGTGTTCAATAAAGGTAGAAGGAAGTTTATGAAGGACCAATTTTGGTCTGGGCACCATATCCTCCACTAAAGCAGCTACCCCACCCCCTAAACCACCCAATCCGGTAGATTCTTCGAAAACGTGGATTTCGTCAAAATTGGCCAAAATTGGGCCAAAATCATCGAAAAATGGCCAAACTTGAGCCAAATGGAGGTGATTTCCTTCATTTTTCATCAAATCTGAAATCGAGCCTGTGCTCACCCAAAGGACTTTGGAATCAGCTTTAGACAACCACTCGTACGGCGTAAAATCCGCCCGATGCTCCCCTTCCGTTCTCGCTTTTGAATAACGAATGAAAAGAGGTCCTGAAGGGGAATTCAGCGCAACCTCCTGGAGCATGCCTCTAAGGGCCTCCCCATTCCTCGGGTTCCACACCACAACTCCGGGCAAATCCATCAACAAGCCTTGGTCAAACACCCCGTGGTGGGTCGGCCCATCGGCACCGACCAAACCTGCACGGTCGACCAAAAACACCACCGGCAGCCCCTGGAGGACGACATCATGGACGATTTGGTCATAGGCGCGCTGCAAAAACGTGCTATAAATATGTACCCACGGGCGACCGCCCGCCGCAGCAATACCTGCCGCTGTGGTTACGGTATGGGCTTCGTTGATGCCTGTATCCAGGAATTGGTCCCCGAAATCTTCGCGCAATGGTCCAAAACCACTGCCCGCAAACATCGCGGGGCTCAGTACTTGAATGTCTTTATACTTGGTAAGAATATCGCGCATGGCCTCGGCAGCCCACCACTGAAAGGTAGTGCCTGGCTTGTACGACTTTGGGGCGCTCAAATCCGGGCGCTTCGTACGAATGTGCAAGATCTTTGGTCCATCCTGAGCGAGCTGGTCTTTAATGGCTTCCACCAATGCAACCACATCATTGCCCTCTTCCACAAACGTATACGACCATCCCAAACTGCGTGCATACTGCCCATAGGTTCCCTTGGCGTGCAAGGCTCCCATCGTTGGGTCAATACTGCCGTCGTTGTCGTTCAAAATCACCAACGCATTATGGCCCAAACTCCCCAAATGATTCAACGCCTCAAAACTCTGTCCACCGGTCATTGAACCATCGCCAATAACCGCAACACGGTGGCGCTCACGACCAGCCGCACGGTCGGCCACACACACACCCGTGAGCGCCGAAACACTCGTCGAGGCATGGCCAGCACCGAAGAAATCATAGGGACTCTCCTCGCGCTTCAAAAACCCTGAAATCCCGCCCGGCGTGCGCATATTGGCTAAATCTTCCAATCGTCCGGTCACGGCCTTGTGGATATAGGCTTGGTGGCCCACATCCCAAATGAGGATATCCTCCGGGGTGTTGAGCACATAATGCAGGGCGACGGTGAGTTCGGCCACGGCCACGGAGCTTTCCAGGTGAGTGATCTTGTCGCGAACACGCGCGCAGACTTGGTCCACCAAATCTTTGGTAAACGCAGGAAGTTTCTGTGGTTCTAAAGCGCGTAAGTCTGTGATCATCACGACAAAAATAGTCCAATTTTCAGGGCAAAATGCGGCGCCATGAAAACCCCCCGCGGCTGCGCCGCGGGGGTCTGTAAATGTTCAAATTTTTTCGCCCATTACGCCTTAATTCCTAGCATCAAACGCTGCATGCGCTCGAAGAGGTAGTACATCACCGGCACGATGACCAAGGTGAGGAAGGTGGCGAAGGTCAAACCAAAGATGACCGTCCACGACATTGGGCCCCAGAAGACCACATTGTCCCCACCGAAGAAGATCTGCGGATCGTTCTCGGTGAACAGGGTGAAGAAATTGATGTTCATCCCGGTCGCCAATGGAATAAGACCCAGTACGGTAGTGATCGCCGTCAAGAGTACCGGACGCAGACGCGTTTTACCCGATTGTACGATAGTGTCGATCAGCTCTGGCACGGGAAGCTTGGCTTTTTCGGCAAGGCCAAGCTCGTCGCGCTTGCGTGAGGACAATTGGCGAATGAAGTCGATCAATACAATCGCATTGTTCACCACAATACCCGCGAGGGAGATGATCCCGATCATGGTCATCATGATGACAAATTCCATGCGGAAGATCACCAAGCCGAGGAATACTCCGATGAGGGAGAATACTACGGTCACGAGGATGATGAATGGGGCGGAGGCAGAATTGAATTGACTCACCAAAATCAAGAAGATCAGGAACACGGCCATCAATAGGGCCCTCGATAAGAAGCTGAGCTGCTCCGCCTGGTCTTCCTGCTCTCCGGTGAAGCTCAGGGTAACCCCGCGCGGGATGCTGTACTCCTGTAGAGACGCCTTGATGGCATCTACGGTTTCTGTAGGGTTGCTGCCTTCCACGACGTTCGACTGGATGGAGATCACGCGCTTGAGGTCCTTGCGCTTGATACTCGAGAAGGTCGAGGTTTTCTTGGCCTTGGCCACTGCGGAAATTGGTACCTGCTTGATCTTACCGGTCGCGGCATCACGGAAGGTGATCTTTTGGTTCATCAGGTCTTCCATGTTGTAGCGGTAGTCGTCGATCATGCGGATGTTGATCGGGTAGTCGTCCTCCCCGTCTTTGAAGCGCGATACTTCTTTCCCGAAGAGGGCGGTACGGATGGCATCACCGATCTGTGACGAGCTCAAACCGAGGGCGCGGGCCTTAATGCGGTCCACCTCGATCGGCATTTCTGGCTTGCCGGTTTCCACGTCTAGCTTGAGCTCTTCGATACCAGAGATGCTCTGGTTGTTGATGAAGGCGCGTACACCATCGGCTACGTCCACGAGCTGGGCGTAACCATCCCCACTGATTTCGATGTTAATCGGTGGGCCTGAAGGCGGGCCGTTGGAATCCTTACCCACGGAAATGGTCACCCCTGGGAAGTCTTGGATGGTCGAGCGAATTTCGTTGAGCACATCTGAAGAGTTCACGCGAACACCCTCTGGGGAGGCGCGGTCGGAGAACTTGTGGAAGGCCACGGTGATCTTCGCCTTGTTTGGTGTTTGTGCCATCGAAGGACCCGCATTTGGGTCGCTGGTTCCTTCCCCTACTTGGGCAATGACGCTCTCCACCATGTAGTTCTGGAGATTGCCTTCCTCGTCGATGTAATCGTACTCGCGCACGATGTCCATCACGCGTTGTTCCAAATCCAACGTCACCGCATTGGTCTCTTCGATGTCCGTACCGATCGGCATTTGGACATAGACGATGGCTTGGTTCGGCATGTTTTCCGGGAAGAAGAGTGTCTTCGGCGGCGCAATCCCTAGCAATGCGAAGCTAAAGATGAGCAAGCCTCCGGTGCCTACGAAGAACCAGATAGGGCGCTTGCCGCTCAAGGCGTAGGTCAAGGTTTTGGTATATAGGTTTTCCAATTTTGGTAGGAGCGTACCCTGGAACCAATCCGTCGCTGGCAATACGCCATAGCCATAGATCAAAGCGAAAGCCCCGCTGTAGATGAAGATGTTTCCTAGACCCAAGGATCCCGCGCCGTAGCCGATGATGGCTCCCACCACGATAAGGATCAAGCTGTTGCGGGTCAATTTCTTCTTGTTCACCACCTCTTTTTCAACCTTCATCAAGACCGAAGTCAAACCTGGGTTGATGACCAAGGCTACGAAGAGCGACGAGCTCAATACCGTGATCAAGGTGATCGGCAAGTACTTCATGAACTCCCCGAAGATCCCTGGCCAGAAGGCCAACGGCACGAAGGCCGCTAGGGTAGTGGCGGTAGAGGCGATAATAGGCAAGGCTACCTCACCGGCGCCCAATCTCGCCGCGGTTAGTTTATCGTAGCCTTCGTCCATGAATCGGTAAATATTCTCCACGACTACGATCCCGTTGTCCACGAGCATCCCCAAGGCTAATACCAAGGAGAACAAGACCATCGTGTTCAGGGTGATGCCCATCGCGCTCAAGATGAAGAAGCTCATCAACATCGATAGTGGAATGGCGATCCCCACAAAGAGGGCGTTACGCAATCCCAAGAAGAACATCAAGACCAATACGACGAGCAACATCCCGAAGATGATGGAGTTTTCTAGATCCGCCACCTGAGTTTTGGTCTGCTCTGAAGTATCGTTGGTCACGGTTACACTCAGGTTATCCGGGAAGTATTCTTCCTTCGCCTTATCAAGGATATCAGTGATCTTTCCGCTAAGGATGATCTGGTTTTCTCCCGAGCGCTTGAACACATCGAGCATCACTACTGCATCGCCATATTCACGAGCATAAGATTCGCGCTCCACTTCATCAAAGGCAACCTCAGCCACGTCTCTCAGACGCACGAGCTGCATTTTTTCGCTCTTGATGATGATGTTCTCTAACTCTTCGATGGTGCGTATCTCTCCCACCACACGAACATTGCGACGGTAGCCATCTACGAGGAGGTTCCCCCCTGAGATGGTCATGTTTTCGTTTTGAATGGCACCGGCGATGTCGCGGAAACCGAGCTTCATGCTTTCCAATTTCTTGTTGTCAATCATGATGCGCACTTCCTTGTCGTCGATCCCGCGGATATCCACCTTCGAAATCTCGTTGAGGTTCTCAATCTCCTCCTCAAGGTATTCGGCGTAATCTTTTAATTGGTCCAATGAGAACTCCCCAGAAAGGTTGATGTTCGCCATCGGCATCAACTCTGAAATGTTCAACGCAAAGACATTCGGATCCGCCGGCAAGTCCGTAGGGAAATCCGGTTTACCCATCGCTGCGTCCACCTTGTCCTTCACCTTGCGCAAGGCGTCGTCTGGCGTAACATCAAAGTCGAACTTCACTTGGATGGTCGAATAGCCCTCCACCGAAGTCGAGTTGATTTCGTCCACCCCGGTAATCCCGTTGATTTCTTTTTCTAGAGGACGAGAAATGAGTTTTTCAATATCCGCTGGAGAGTTTCCAGGGTAGGGCGTACCTACATAAATTTCGGGCGTAACAATCTCAGGAAAGGCCTCTGAAGGCATGCTGAGGTACGACATCAAACCCGCGATGAATACGATGGCAGTCAATACATAGACCGTCATGACGTTGTTCACCGAGAAGGTCGATGGCCCGAAGCTTTTAAAGAGTTTTTTGTTTTCTTCCATGTTGCTCTGGGTCCAATTATTTTACGTGTACACGTTGTCCCGTACGAACGCTGCGTGAACCTTTGTCCACCAACTGCGCACCCACTTCAATACCTGATTTGATCTCTGTGCGGCCTTCGTAAGTCAATCCAGCTTCCACAAAAACTTTGGAGACTTCACTATACGCACCCATCTTGTTTAGGGCAAAAACAAAGTCATTGCCTTCCACATCCTGTTGTACCAAACTCGATGGCACACTCAAGGCCGTCTCATTTTTATAATCCTGAAGGGCGACATGTACCATTTGGTTAGGCTTTACGTCATCCGCTTCTGGCAAACTCACATTAATGGAAAAAGTACGGTTGCCTTCTTGAATGAATTGGCCCACTTGCAATACCTCCGAGGCCACTTCATAATCCATGCTTGTAAAGGCAACGTTCGCAGGTGTTCCTACTTTTACTCGATTCGAATACGACTCTGGTACATCCGCCTTAATGTATACACTAGAAGTATTTACCAGGCGTATAGTCGGCATCTGAGGGGCTGCAAGCTCTCCTTCTTTCGTGAACACTTCATCAATGGTCCCTGCAAATGGGGCACGAACTTCACTCATGGATTTCTGCTCCTTCAACGTTTGACGCTTTTGTACCAGACCATCGTAATTATTTTTCGCCTGGAGGTATTGAATCTCTGAACCTATCTGCTCGTCAATCCAAAGTCTTTGTTGTTTCGTAAACACCGTTTTTGCTAGGGATATTGCTGTCTCTAATTCTTTTATTGAGCTTTCCATCAAATCAGTATCAAGGGACACTAACAGCTGTCCTTGACTTACTTTTTGACCTTCTTTAACGTGGATACGTTCCACCTTTCCGCTATTTAAAGGATACAGATTAATGCTCTTATCCGCTTCTACCTTTCCAAACACTTCAAAGTAGTGAGAGAACATGGCTGGATTTACTTCGTATGTAGTGACGACATCATAGGTCGCTGAGGTATCTAAGGCTGCGATGGCAGCATCATATAGGGCTATCTGCTCGTTCAAAGCATCCACAACATTCTTGGTGCTGTCGCGCTTCCAAGAAAGCGTTTGTAAATCACCTTCTACCGCGGGCTGAGAACAGGCCGCCATAAAGGCTAGAGGGGCGATGAGGAGTACTTTTTTCATTTTGAAGGTTGTTGTTGGGTCATTAAGTATTCTAGTTCTGCTTGTTGGTCCAAGACCGTTTGTGCGGCCAAGAACATCGATTGTAGTGCTTGCTGGTACTGCGTCTCACTTTGCGTCAGTGCCGTTGAGGAGCCTACACCCTCTTCATATTCTCTTCTGCGTTGATTGCGAATGGTTTGGGCCAATTCTGCACTCTCCTTCTGCGCCAAATAGTCCGCGATCGCGCGGTAATATTCATTCACTGTCGAGGCGCGCTGCATGATCAAGGCTTGCTCCATCTGGGCCAATCCGATCTCCGCTTGGTGTTGCTGGATCATAGCTTCCTGTACCTGTGCACGGCCGTTTCCGGAAGTGAACAAAGGCACACTAATGCTACCGGCGACCAAACTGCTTGGAATATCCACGGCCTGGTCACCAAAGATGTTGGCCTCGCCGCTCATGTATTGAATGTTATTCTGATAGCTCACCCCTAGGGTCGGTAAATAGCCCAATTTCTTATTGAGTAGTTGCAATTTTGCACCCTCTACTTGGTTCGCCATGCTGCGGTAATCCACTGTCTTTGTAGGGTCGAAACTCACCCCAGCCAAATGGGATGCCGCAGAAGCGTTTATAACCAACGTTTCCAGATCATCTGCCAATTGAATTGGTGTTTCCACGGGAAAGCCCATCTGTAGCTTCAACAACATCTTCGCCACGTTCGCTTGGCCTTCGCTGTAGCGTACGGCATTCTTGATATTGTTATAATTCAACATCATCTGATCCGCATCTGCCTTGCTTACCATCCCAGCTGCGTTCATCTTTTGCATCTCTTCCGCGAGTTTAGCCAAATAGCCCTCGTTCGCTTTTAAGATCTCGACACTTTCCGCACTTAGCAATGCCAAATGATAGGCCTTCGCCACATCTCGGTGCATCTCAGAACGGGTTTTTTCCGCGCTAATCGCCGCACCATCCTTTAACACTTTGGCCGCCATCAATCCCACAACGTACGAGCCGTCGAAAATGAGTTGGTTCACCACTAATCCGCCTTGGGCTTGATAATCCGTCCCGAACACGAGCTCATCTAGGGTACCATCGCCATTGAAATCCGTCACCAATGCGCCGAGTTCCACATTATATATGTACTGACCTGAAGCCGAAGCTTGAGGCAATCCATAGGCTAAATTCTGTCTATAAATCTGTTTCGCACGCTCGATCTCAAGTTCTGCGATTTCTATCCCGTAGGCATTGTCCAGCGCATATTGCTGAGCCTCCTGCAGGGTGAATTTTTGTTGCGCGATTCCCACGGTCGTGAGCAGCAACGAAAGGGTTAGGAGTGAATGTTTCATCTAGATATTTGAATGTATTCTTTGGTTGAGGTATTCTAATCCTTGCAACGATGCAATACCGCGGATGTGGTAGCGCAATGATGCTTTTCTTAATTCGTCCAAGTTTGGCGTATCCTTACCCACCACCGATTCGTGTACGGCCAAGATGTGTCCGTAATATAGAATGGTGATGAAGTCAATGTTGATGTCTTCGCGGTACAACCCCTCGCGGAGGCCTTGTTCCAAATTCTTACGGGTAATGGCACTCACGATGGTCTGACGCTGCTCGTTCACTTTTTGTGCCACCTCAGGATAATAGAGATCAAGTTGTGCTAGAAGTCTATCCTCAGCACCGCGCAAGTTTTTCTCCGCGAATTGTTCCAACGCAAAGAGTTGGTCGATGGCATTACCGCTGACCTGAGAGAGGTTTTCCTGAAGCTCCAGGGCCATATATCCAGCCGCAAGCTCGAAAGATTGATGCAGCAGGTCCATTTTGTTGTCAACGTGCTTGTACAAGGTTTTCTTTGAGATGCCGCAATGCTGACTGATTTGGTCCATGGTCACGGACTTCACTCCGAACTCTTTGAACAGTTCGAGGCTGGCAAAAAATATTTTTACTTTTTCAGGATCCATACGGGTTGGGGCACTGCTTGGAAACACTATAACCAAAAAACGTTTCTTTTGTTTCCGCCTTCACACAACTTTTATGCCAAAACATGGTTTTCACACTTTTTTTTGATTGTGAAAGGGCATATTTTCATAGTATAATGCCATCTTTGTGGCAAAGACATCTATACATGAGCATCAAACAACTCCTACACCAGCCGGCCATTGGCGAAAGAGTAACGGTAAAAGGATGGGTTCGTTCCTTCCGTAGTAACAGATTTATTGCCCTCAACGACGGCTCTTGCTTGGCCACGTTGCAGTGTGTCATAGATTTTGAAAATGCGGATGAAAATGAGCTTAAGCGTATTACGACCGGCTCTTGTTTAGCCATAACAGGTTCTTTATCAGAGAGCCAAGGACGCGGTCAGAGCGTAGAAATTATCGTTGATCATTTTCAGGTGTTAGGGGATGCTCCCGTGGAGGATTATCCTTTACAGCCGAAAAAACACAGCTTGGAGTTCTTGCGCGAAATCGCACACCTTCGTCCACGCACCAATACTTTCGGCGCGGTATTCCGTTTGCGCCATGCGTTGAGCTTCGCCGTGCACAACTATTTTAATAAGGAGGGCTTTTTTAACTGGCACAGCCCCATCATCACCGGCTCTGATGCCGAGGGTGCGGGCGAGATGTTCCGCGTGAGCACCCTACCCGCTTCAGGCGGTGATGTCGCAGAAGATTTCTTCGGTAAAGAAACCCACCTCACAGTGAGTGGACAGCTGGAGGGTGAACTAGGCGCCATGGGTCTTGGAAAGATCTACACCTTTGGACCTACGTTCCGCGCAGAAAACTCCAATACCACCCGCCACCTTGCTGAGTTCTGGATGATCGAACCGGAGATGGCCTTTTACGACCTTGAAATGAACATGGATTTGGCGGAAGATTTCCTAAAATACTGTATTCAATACTTGCTCGACAACTGTCGCGAAGACCTCCAATTCCTTGACCAGCGCTTTGCCGACGAGCAAAAAGGCAAGCCTCAAAACGAGCGCTCAGAGCAGGGATTGATCGAGAAACTAGAATTCGTAGTAAGCAATGATTTCGTTCGATTGAGCTACACGGATGCGATCGAAATCTTGAAGCGCAGTAAGCCAAATCAGAAAAAGAAATTCAAATACCTCATCAACGAATGGGGCGCAGATCTACAAAGCGAGCACGAGCGGTACCTCGTTGAGAAACACTTCAAGGCTCCTGTAGTGCTCTTCGATTACCCGGCCTCCATCAAGGCCTTTTACATGCGTTTGAACGACGACGGTAAAACCGTACGCGCCATGGACATTTTGTTCCCCGGAATCGGCGAAATCGTCGGCGGATCACAGCGCGAAGAGCGTCATGATGTGTTGAAAGAAAAAGTCGCTGCCGTAGGAATTCCTGAGGAAGAATTATGGTGGTACCTCGAAACTCGCAAGTTCGGAACCTGTGTACACAGTGGTTTTGGACTAGGTTTTGAGCGTTTGGTCCAATTTTGTACGGGCATGGGCAACATCCGTGATGTCATCCCATTCCCACGTACTCCGGGAAGCGCAAACTTCTAATCTACATCTCCCCAACCTATGCTAAAGCAGACCCTTGCACAGAAACTTCAACAAAAACTGAGTCCCCAACAGATTCAGCTCATGAAGCTCGTGCAGCTGCCTACGCAAAGTTTGGAGGCCCGCATCAAACAAGAAATCGAAGAAAACCC
>JAKMGS010000209.1 GCA_022424815.1 Schleiferiaceae bacterium
ATCCTGGGGTTGCTCATCATGATTCTCATTTTCTATCCAGCCGTTCTTGCCTACTTAATCAACCGCAAGACCAAGATGGGGTACTGGAAAAGTTGGGGCTACTTCATGCGTGGTATTCGTCCAGCGCAATTGTTGGCCTTCTCAACGTCCTCCACAGCCGCTACGTTGCCGGTAACCATGGACTGTGTACGCGACAACCTTGGTGTGGATGAGGAGATCGGTTCCTTTGTATTGCCAGTAGGTGCCACCATCAATATGGACGGTACCGCATTGTACCAAACGGTTGCTGTGATTTTCATGGCACAGTTCCATATGATTGATCTCACCCTCGCGCAGCAGGCTACCATTATTTTTACCGCAACGTTGGCATCTATTGGTGCGGCATCGGTTCCTTCGGCAGGTATGATTATGCTTATTCCTATCTTAGAAAGTGTAGGACTTAACCCGGCTTGGATTGCCATTATCTTCCCAGTAGACCGCATCATCGACATGGTTCGAACGGTATTGAATTTGACCGGTGATGCATCTGTCAGCACCATTATTGCGTTATCTGAAGACAAACTTACCGTAGTCAATCAAGACGAACTTTAATGCGTAAACTCTTACTAGTACTAACCATTTTATGGGGTTCCCTTGCACAAGCTCAAATGGGACCGATAGAATTGGGTACGTATTGTGGTGACGATCACCGCAGTCCTTCCAAGCAAATCCTGAAAGGCCTTCGCGCCTTAAATCAACGTGATTACCCAAATGCCAGTGTATACATTGGGGCGGCACTGCGTCAGAATGATGAGGACCAACATGCCCTCTATTTGAAGGGCGAGCTCAGTATGCGCACTAAAAAGTTTCATTTGGCCGAAGCACATTGGAAGCAGTTGGTAAAAAGATGCCCTGGTTACAAGCCGGATTTACTCTACGCCGTAGGTTCGCTTTGCATGGCTTCTGGCAGAAACGATGAGGCTGTGGGATACTTTGAGCAGTGGCTTTTAAGAGACGACCGTGAATATGCCTTCGATGCGGAGGTTGAAGGGTTGTTGGAAGAGATCAATCTAAAAAAGACCTTCCTCGCCAATCCGGTGCCTTATGATCCCAAGCCAGCGCGCAACATCAATACACGCTTTGACGAATACCTTGCGGCCCTCACTCCGGACGGCAGTCAAATCTACTTTACGCGACGCAGCAAGAAGCGCAATAAATACGACGGTCCCGCGGCCCCATTGCGCAGCGTTGAGGAATTCAGCATGGCGAGAACAACGAGTACAGCAGCAGGTGCTTTCCTTTTTGAAGAGGGCGAGGCGCTCACTTCGCCGTTTAACGCTCAGTACAACGAGGGTGGACCCACCATCACAGCTGATAATAGAATGATGGTCTTTACCATTTGTGAGCGCAATGAAAAGACAGGACAACAGAATTGTGACCTCTATTATACCACGTTCTCCTACGGCGTGTGGAACGGCATTCGCCCTGTTCCTAATGTAAATGGTGCCAACAGTTGGGAAAGTCAACCATCGATATCTCCGAATGGCGATGTGTTGTATTTCACCAGCAATAGAAAGGGTGGATTTGGCGGCTTAGATCTGTATCGTAGTGAGCGCCAAAGTGATGGTAGCTGGAGCAGCCCTGAAAACTTGGGATCCACGATCAACACCGCGAAGAACGAAAAAAGTCCATTTATCCACCCGGATAGCGAAAGCTTGTATTTCGCGAGTGACGGCCATCCGGGTATGGGTGGATATGATCTGTTTAAGAGTACAGATGCAAGTGCATCGTGGGGCAAACCGCAAAACCTCGGGTATCCTATCAATACTGACAAAGACGAGATTGGTTTGATGGTGACCCTTGATGGACAGCAAGCCTACTTTGCCTCGAACAAGATCAATAAGGCCAACGGCTGGGACATCTACTTCTTCGACCTTTACGAAGGTGTACAGCCAGAGGAAGTGGTCTTGGTCAAGGGAACATTGACTAAAGACATGTTTGCTTCGGACGATGAAGCCAAAGTGGTATTAAAAAACAGTGCCACTGGTAAGAGCACGACATTGCAGGTGGATGAAGAAAGTGGCCAATTCTCAGCAGTAGTAAAAAAGGCAGAGGCGGATGCTTTT
>JAKMGS010000104.1 GCA_022424815.1 Schleiferiaceae bacterium
CAGACGAGGATACCGTGTACGCTCTATACCTAGGAGATTTCTCCCAGATTGCTACAGATACGATCATCGTGTATCTGCACGGTAATGCGGCTTCTATGGACCAATTTTGGCAGACCGCCGGCCTCTTCGCCAACCTCATCGACACACACCATTACGGATTCATCATGTACGATTACCGCGGATTTGGATGGAGTACAGGTCAATCCACAGGCGCTGAATCCATGGCGGCAGATTACGATGCCGTCTTAGAATTCCTCCAAGCCCAAGGATTGACCTCGGATCGAATGATTGTTTTCGCAAATTCCCTTGGGGCGTTGGCTGCAGGTCCTGCTGCTGCTGGTGGATCGAGAATTCCTGTAGAAAAATTGGTCATGGAAATTCCCCAATCCACATCCAATGTGATCATGCAAAACACTTCAGGGCTCAGTTTACCATCTTCGATGATCACTAGCTATAAGTTTGATATTGGAGAAGATATGTCCAATTATCCTGGCGAGCTTCTTTGGATGCACGGCACAGCGGATAAAACGGCACCTTTCGAAATAGCCAAGGCAGCCATGTACATGCACGAAGGTTCGTACTTCACGGAGGCCATCTACGAAGGCATAGGGCACGGCCTCCGCTGGGGAATTGGGGATGACGAATGGAGCAGGGTAGTGCTCGATTTTATTCGCCATTAAGAAAATTCCAAAGACCAATTCGCAGTATATTTGCGACCCAATCGGGATGTAGCTCAGGTGGTAGAGTACACGTCTGGGGGGCGTGAGGTCGCAGGTTCAAGTCCTGTCATCCCGACTCAAGAACCCCGCACCGCGACAGCGGTGCGGGGTTTTTAATGCCCTCGCCCGAGCTCGCTCAAAGGCGTAAGGGCATTAAAACACACCGACCTGAACGAAGTTCAGTTGCGGGGTTTTTGAGTCTAGGGTCTCCCCAACGGACTCGCCAGTCTTTTTGCGCAGCAAAAAGCTGGCAACTAAAAATTTTTGGTGCTTGGCTTATGGTCAGTACGATCTTACGGTTCCGAACTTTTACCGTCCATCAATCCACCTTCACAAAAGATTTTTGGAAGAACCGATCTTCATCTCGAATCCTGATTACATAGTATCCGGCATCAAGTTGGCCTACGTACAGCGGGAAGGTGGTGGCAGAGGAAATTGGACCCTGAACTAAAGACTCTCCGAGCAGCGTTAGAATCTCATAAGAACCATCAACAAGATCGGTGAATTCAAGCGTCAATATATCGCCCTGTACGGGATTGGGGTAGAGCTTGGTCGCATAGGAGTGCCATTCGCTCAGACCGACTTCATTGAGTGTATGAACGATGTCCAAGGTGTCGCCACAGGTGTTGATCAACGATAGCGTAATCACATAATTCAAACTAGTCGTAGGATAGGTGTGGGAAATACTCGTTGCCGGGGTGATGCTCTGTGTCCCATCGCCCCAATTCCATATGAGGGATGATGCTCCAGAAACGGTGGCAAAGAATTGGACCAGCATGCCGTTCGCACCGCTCGAGGCAATGGTAAAAGTAAAATTACCTACGAGCGGCGGACAAGTGGACACCACACTGGTATCGCTCCAGAGTGAGCCACAGGCATCTACAGCCGTCAATACCACCGTATAATTGCCTCCCGCAGCATAGGTGTGGTTGGTTGTGAGCCCTACACCAGAGGTGCCGTCGCCAAAATCCCATTGGTAATTGCCGAGATTGCTCGGGGTGGCCGTGAAGGTAAAGGTGTTGTTATTGGATGTGGAGCTGAATCCAATTATGACATTTGGACATACCGTCAAGGTTGTGGAAGTGCTATTGCTCGTGCCGCAGGCATCGGTAACTGTGAGTGTTACGGTATAATTGCCCGAACTCGAGTAGGTGTGCGAAGGATTGGAACCCTGCGCTGTAGCGCCATTACCAAAGGTCCAATTATAGGTTAAGCCTGCGCCCACGGAATTCCCCGCATTAAACGAAACCGTCAATCCATTGGGTGTTGTGTTGAAATTGGCCACCACTGCACCACAGACCGTCAATGTTGTCGAAATAGTATCAGACGAACCACAATAGTTGTACGCCACCTGCTGTACGTTGTAAATTCCGGGAAGAGGATAGGTGTAGGTTGCTGAATCGCCTGTAGCGCTGTTTCCATCCCCCCAAATCCAAAGAATGGAGTCCGAAGCGCTTCCCGTGGAAACGCCCGTAGCCGTAGTGCCACTGAGGCTCACATTGCCCGCGGCGGTTACGGCGGGGCAAGTGACGGTGGTAAAGTTAATGGTAGCATTGGAGCTCAGAAGGCTAGAGGTACAGCTATCGCGCACAAAAACAGCATAGGTGGTATTTCCCGTGAGACCCGTAAGTGTCGTAGGGGAACTGGCTGGATTGATCGTTTGCCCTGTGCCTAAAGTGAAGCCCACTGGACCGTATTCCAATATGCTGTTGGATGCGGTGCCTTGCCAAGTGATGGTCGCGGTGTTGCTCGTCACGTTAGATGCGGTGAGTTGAACAGGGGCGGGACAGGTAGAGGTTTCATTAATTTCGATGTCGTCAATGGCGATGACCGCGGAGAAGCTCGTGAAAATATTTCCAGTGCCCTTGCGTCCTTCCATTCGAATAATGACTGTATCACCTTGGAATGCGTTCAAGGAATAAGTTTGTTTGGTCCAATTTCCCGAAGTAGATGAGGTTTGCGATCCTACGATACTCCCCAATAAGATTTCAGGGCCTGAAGGTGTTCGGGCATATACATTCAATCGATCGATGGCCTGGCCGTACATATGCCACCAAAAGCTGAACTCTGGACTCAACAAGGTGTCCAAATCTATCATAGGCAATACGATGTTGGCCGTATCCGAAGTCGCGGTTTCCGGTCTGGTAAACATGTAGCCGCTCGACCCGCCGGTATGGTCGGAATTTGGACCAGAAAACACCACATGATCAAACCCGCTACGGGCGCCAGACCAGTAATAGCTTGATGTTTCTAATCTGCTAAAACAATTCCCTATTTGTCCCGTGGGCAAGAATGGTGAGGGACCTTGCCATTGATTATTGGTAAAATTGTTGGAATAAGGTGCTGTAAATACGGTACACGCCGTGTAGAAAGAAGGACCACGCACCCAAATACTCTTATCATTTGCCCCACAGGAATCTCGAACTTCCCAGCGGTATTTTTTATTTGGCTGCAAACCACTGATCACAGCATCAGAGGAATTAGTGGTAATAATGGTCCAATTCGACGCATTCACCCTTTGGTACCTAACCTGATGAAAGGAGGCTCCGCCGCTCGACCAATCCAAATTTGCTCCCGTCGTCGTCGTGGAGAGTACGTTGAGGAATTTCGGACGAAGACACGTTGGTGCTTCATCCACCTTGATATCGTCAATGGACAGTTGCTGGTAGCGTGTGGTTTGAATGGCAGTATACCGAAACTTTATTCGGACGGTATCGGAGGAGAATTGGGCCAACGGAATGATAATCTCTTTCCAAGGAGAGGTTTGCGTGGCCTGTAGGTTGCCTGAAGTGTCTAAAACACTGGTGGTTGTCCCGTCCAGGGTCTCGATCAAAACCGATAAATCTCCAATGGTCTTTTGATTGGAATAGGAGTGCAGCCAAAACGAGAGCTCCGGAGTAGTCAAAGAATCCAAGCGGATCCAAGGTGTGGTCAATACTGGATTGAAGGTGGAGACGTTCAACGTATTGCTATGGTTGATGGTCAAGTATTTCCCTGATCCGGAAGGAGTGTGGTCGGTATTTGGTC
Source organism: Schleiferiaceae bacterium (assembly GCA_022424815.1). Lineage (GTDB taxonomy): Bacteria > Bacteroidota > Bacteroidia > Flavobacteriales > Schleiferiaceae > UBA10364. The sequence continues at coordinate 3,747 of JAKMGS010000104.1, forward strand.
CTGAATCGCCATTGTACGGGCCGCTACAGACCTTCCAAAAATGTTGTGCGGAGGCACTGTCGGAAAAGCACGGATCCAAGGTTCCTTGTTCTGACCAATCCGTGGTTGCCGCCCAATTATTTCCTTCAAAATCCTCTTCCCAAGGCGCTGCAAAAACCCCGCAATCCGTTTGTATGGTGATGTACGAAGACCAATCTGAGGTATCTCCGGGTGCGCAGATCGCACGTACTCTCAAGGTATAGGTGCTATTTGAGGCTAAACCGGAATAATTAAAGGTAGTCCCGGAGATGATGCTGGTAGTGCCACTCGAGGGCACTCCATTGCCCTGGCCATATTGCACTTCATAGGTGGATTGTGGATTTAACGTGCGCCATTCCATCACCGCATTGGCAACGCCTTTAGAGGCAATGCGAAGGTCCAGGGGGACTCTACACGAACCGTCCCATTCTGTGATGGACAGATCGTCCAAGCTGGCGCGGCAGTTCGCTCCATTGAATTGGGCTGAGAGTTGGCGTTGGGCGGTAAAGCGGAATTGGACCGTATCATCAATAAAACCATCCAACGGGATCACGAATTCATGCCACGGGCTAGATTGACTGACAAATCCACCTGAATTCCCAAGAATACTATCCATAGGGGTCCAATTCGCCACTCCATTCTCCCTTACATCAATCCGCAGCATACTGATCTCCGAACCATACATATGGTACCAGAACGATAATAGGGGCGCGCTATCGTTGGCCAACGAAATCATAGGGGTAATGAGCTTCGCCTCAAAATCGCTGAACGCATAGACGTAATTATCGGCACTCACATAGCCGTTCCCCCCACTGGTATGATCTCCGGAAGGACCTGTTAAGGAATTGCTCCCCCCAGAAACGGACGGAGCTTTAATCCAAGTAAATCCGGAATCGCGCTCCCAACAACTGTTGATACTCCCTTGATTAAAAAAACTCGTAGGAGGAAACCAACCCCCGCCAGTGCCCGAAAAGGCCTCAGAATAGGGCGTGGTTTGGATGCATTGAGCGCTCAATGTTGAGCTGTTTAGAAACAATAGGAGAGATAGGATTAACGATAAAACCCTAGAGATGATAGCTTTCGGTGTGCTCAATGCGGTCATGCGAAATAAACAAAATCAATAGACCTTAGTTCATTGTGGACATTTAAACCTCCGTCTCGCTAGAGACTCTTATATTTAAGGAAAGAAAATAAAGGTGTTGTCTAGGATTTGTACCAGTTTGATTCTACTGTCGTTGCTGCTTGCAAGCTGTGCACGCGATAACATCGTTCCTGTAGATAATCTCCCCGCAGATTCAACGATCACACAAATCGAGTTGGAGAACTACATCAATAAGACCCACATTGCCTTACTGAATAGGAAACCTACGCAGGCAGAACTCACTCAAAGCCTACAGCAGCTAGATATTGACCGATACAATCGCAGTATTCGTGACGCTTATGTATTGGGAATTCAAGATTTAGATCGATCTAAGTGGGCAATTTGGCAATTTTTATCCGACCGAATATTGGACGGTATTGATACCACCCAAGTCCGCGAAAGTGCTGACATTTTCCAATACCGAGTAGATAATAGCGGCACCCAGAATGAAAAGGACTATTGGCAATGGTTGTTGGATCGAACCAATAATAATCTCGTGGCCTTGGAAGGCTGGTACAATCAAGATTCGACCTACAATTCTCTAGTAGGGTGGATGGTCAGGATGCCTATTTATGATGAAATAAATATGGGTACAGAGAATTTTGTGGTCAGTATTTATCAGCATTTCTATCATCGCTATCCTACGGATCACGAGCTCACACAGGCTTCGAAAATGGTAGATCGACAATGGGGTTTGCTCTATGGCGTAAATGGGAATAGTAAAGCTGATTTTCTAAACATTTTTCTCAATCAGGGTGAATTCCAGCAAGGTGTTATTATAAATGCCTTCGAAAGTTATTTGAATAGAATACCGACGACGATAGAATCGGACAAATACCATCATCACCTCAACAATGGCTGGGATTACCTCAAGCTGCAACGCTATCTACTAACTTCATCTGAGTTCATCAATGAATAAAAATATTTACATAGCGTTGATTTTTCTCGGGATGATGAGTTGTCAACCCGAGACTATCTATAATGTTGGGACACTTAAACCAAATACTGAGGGGGACAAAACAGAGCTTAAAGATGATCTGCAATTCATGAGCATCGCCTACAGAGATTTGTTCGAGGAAGAGGTGCCACCTGGCGTATTAGAATTAATGAGAACGGCTTATATCAGTCTAGGCGATAAGGAGTTAGTGGTTGACCGAGTAGGTCAAGCCATGCTCAGTAGTCCCGACCTAGAATTGCCC
>JAKMGS010000210.1 GCA_022424815.1 Schleiferiaceae bacterium
AATTAAAGGCTGGGTTGGGGAACAAGATTAATCGATCACCAAAAGTCTTGAACATTTCATTTAGCTCGAATCCTTTTGGACCGCGGCTCAGGGTGAATTCACTCGCTTCGCCTAAACTGGAGGTAAGTACTAGGGCCACTCGGTTACCCGCGGCATATTCACGTAAGGTAATGTTCTCGGCATACTTTCCGTATTGTGGTTGGCTGGTCATCATACTGGGAAAAACTTGGAAGTTCTGTTTTTGAAGATCTTGCATGATTTCTATGGCCTCTTTTTCAGGGGCCATTAAAATGATTTCCATGCCGGCTTCGGCGCACATTCGAATAAATTCTAGGGCTTGAGGTTCGTATTGATTACGACAATAGCCACGAAGTTCACCTACGTTAAATTCATCATTGATACTGCCAAAATTCGCGAAGTATTCGTAGGTCATGTTTTGGTTGAACAACAAAAATGTAGGCTCGATGAACACAGCCTTGCCAACGGATTCGCCTTTATTCATTAAGTCCTGTACTTTATCAGCGGCTAATCGCATGTTTTGGCTGTATAGGTAGCGGGCCTCGGCATTTTTTACGGACCAATTCAGTGCTTCATTCACCTCCTTAACCACCGGAGCCGGTGCAGCAGCTTCTGCTGCTTCTTTTTGTGTGCCACATGAGGCCAATGCCAATGCACTAATAGTCAGTGCTGCGGTAATGTGTAGTTTCATCTTGATCATTTAGTTGGTTAAGATAACTCTCGTATCGAGTCGGTGCAATTTTATGTTCGTCGAGGGCGATTTTTACGGCGCACTGCGGTTCGTTAATGTGTTTACAATTGTGGAATTTGCATTCCTTGCTAATGGCAAAAATTTCTGGGAAGAAATGACTGAGGTCGGTATCCTCCATGTTGACCAATCCGAAGCCTTTAATCCCGGGTGTATCGATAATATCACCGCCCATTTGTAGCGGGTGCATCTCAGCAAAAGTGGTGGTGTGCTGTCCCTTATTGTGGCTGCTGCTCACGGCGCCCGTTCGTAGGTTTAGGCTCGGTTCAATCGCATTGATCAGCGTACTCTTTCCCACGCCGCTGTGTCCGCTGAGTAGGGTAGTTTTTCCTTTGAGTAGGGAGGCCAATTCTGCCAATCCTTCCCCTTTAGTGGCTGAGGTTTCCAAGCAATGGTACCCGATAGCAGAATAGACGGCTTTTCTGTAGTCCAATTCACTTCTGATTTCCTCACTATCGTACAAATCACATTTGTTGAAGACGATAATCGTAGGAATGTTATAGGCCTCGGCAGTGGAAAGGAATCTATCCATGAACCCCGTAGAGGTCGCCGGTTGTGCTAGCGTAGTCACTAAGAGGGCTTGGTCCATATTCGCCGCGATGATGTGCACGCGCTTGCTCAGGTTGACACTCTTGCGAATGATGTAGTTTTTACGGTCTTCAATCCCGTCAATAATGCCTTGGTCTTCGTCTTTTTCTTCCGGCTCAAAAGACACAAAATCCCCAACCGCTAGGGGGTTGGTACTTTTAATTCCAGCTACGCGAAACTTTCCTTTGATGCGGCAATCGTAAAGCTGTCCTCCGTCCAATTCTCGAACGAGGTACCAACTCCCAGTACTTTTCACAACGACGCCTTTCATGCCAATTAAAATAGAGAATTAACGCTTGGCGTACATGTTTTCGTAATACTCCTGATAAGTCCCTGAGGTTACGTTTTTCAACCACTGGGCATTGCTCAAATACCAATCGATGGTAATGGCCAGCCCTTCTTCAAAAGTCACGCTTGGCGCCCAGCCCAACTCCTTGTTGATCTTGGTCGCATCAATGGCATACCTGCGGTCGTGACCCGGACGGTCTTTCACGTAGGTAATGAGCTTTTCACTGCTTCCTTTTTCACGGCCCAATTTCTCGTCCATCTGCGCGCAAAGCACCTTGATCAGATCGATGTTGGTCCATTCATTAAACCCACCAATGTTATAGGTCTCTGCGTTCTCACCTTCGTGGTACACGAGATCAATGGCACGGGCATGATCCACAACGTACAACCAGTCTCTGGTGTACTGACCGTCGCCGTATACCGGCAATGGCTTTTCTTCCACGATATTATTAATGA
>JAKMGS010000024.1 GCA_022424815.1 Schleiferiaceae bacterium
GTCGAGAATCGAATCTGGATGCACGTAATGGCTCACGTCCGCAATGTGCACGCCCACTTCCCAGTGGCCGTTTTCCAATTTCTGTAGCGACAACGCGTCGTCAAAATCCTTCGCGTCCGCCGGATCAATGGTGAAGGTCGGCACCCCTCTGAAATCGCGTCTGTTTTTCGCTATTTCCTTTTCGTCAATGCTTTGGTTGAGCGCATTGGCCTCCTCCTCCACATCTTCAGGAAACTTATACGGCAAACCAAACTCCGCCAATACCGCATGAATCTCTGTGTTGTGATCGCCCGCATCCCCGAGCACTTCTATGATTTCTCCAAAAGGCGAACTCGCGTTTTTCGGCCAGTCCAGGATGCGTGCCACGGCCTTTTGCCCGTGCTTCACCCCCGCTAATTTCTCTTTAGGAATGAATATATCTACCAACATCTTGCGGCTCGACGGCACCAAGAATCCGTACGTCTTGCCGATCTCGACCGTACCCACGAAATCCATCCGCTTGCGCTTGACGATCTCTATGATTTCACCTTCGAGTTTCTTGCCGCCTCGACGTGCATATAAACTGACTTTAACGGTATCCCCATCTAGTGCGTGGTTCAAATTCGCCGAGCGAATCAAGATATCCGCTTCGGTATCCGGACTGACCACATAGGCGTTCCCGTTCCCTGCCATATCCACCACTCCCGTAGTGTAGACTGCATTGTATTTGAGCTTGTACTTGCCGCGGTCCACCATCAAAATAGTGCCGTTGCGCTCCATGTCCGCCAGGGCCATTTCGATCTTGGCTTTGACCATAGCTGGCTTGTAGCCCAACTGGGCTGCGAGCTGCTTGTAATTGAATTTGCGGGTCGGGTATTTTTTAAAAACGCCTTCTAGCGCTTGGGCATAGGCCTTGATATCTATGCTGGTCGAGCGTTTTTTGGCCCGTTTATTGTGCTTTCTTGCCATATATTTAGTAAAAATACTTTTTTATCACGCGGCACTTGTCGTTCGAGTCAATATTAACCTAACAATCCTATGAAAACGTTCTTTCTCTTCTCTGCCCTTTCACTTTCTACCGTTATTACCGCACAAGAGTCGCCCGGCGAAGTCCAAGTTGCATTGCCTCAACAAGCTGCATTTACAGATACTGTTTATGCAGAAGCCGAGGCGGTCATAGAAGAAGCCGCTCCCACAAGTACAGACTTGGAAATGTTCTCAATGGAAATAGATTATGTACTCTGGAGTTTAGAGGAAGGTCAACTTTCAAAAGAAGAAGCACAAGCTAAAATGGATTCGATCATCTCCGAACTGTATTTGGCCTCCGACTCGTTTTTTGCAAACTATGTCCCTGATACCGCCGAAGAGGTCTTAAGTTGGAATGACGATTTTTCTGCCTCCTATTCTGGGGCCGATTCCGCCCAGTACCCACAAGAGCACTACGACACCACATTTGAAGATATCGATTTTGACTTTTCAAGCTTTTTTGAGGAAACTCCAAAAACAAAGGTGGGTGTTTTTGGTCTTCATTTTGGACCAAATGCTCTAGTCCTCAGCGACCGAAGCATGGCCTCCTCAATGGACAACGTCAATGCAGGACTTTCATGGGAAAGCCGAATTTTCTTCGGTCAAAAACGACGCATTGGCGGAGTGAAATCCCCTGTGCAACTTGAAACAGGGTTAGGCATCGGTTCGAGTGTCTTCAGTTTTAAAAACGGAATGACCATTGATAAAGATCCTATGATGTTTGGAGCTGCAAACCTGGTCCCTATTTCAGGGCTTAGTAACGTGCGTAGAAGTAATTGGAGCATTTCGAGCTTTGATGTGCCGGCGATCCTGCATTTAGATTTTAGCCCGAAGGGCACTTTTAACGAGGGCCTGAATATAGGATTTGGCGTAATGGGGCGCATTCGTTACCTCAGCCAAGCCAGCTACAATGGAGCCGATATGGATGGAGATTTCTACACCGAGGTCCGTACCAACGGCTTCCACACTCGCTTGCTTAATTATGCCCTCGTGGGACAATTGGGCTATAAAAAATTAAAGATTACCGGGAAACTCGAGCAGCTCCCGCTCTTCAAGGACAACTACTTCCCTGAGGAAGCCTACCTAGGTTCTATAACTGTTGGATTCTCGCTAAACTAAGCCCACCGAACAAGGATTTAGTAGAACAAAAATCCTCGCAAAAGCACCGTTGACGTTAAGGCCTTAATAGAAAAAGTGTTTTTTGGAACTGTTTCGCCATCCTGCCTGACTTTGGTATTTGACGAAAAAAATTTTAACGTCAGCCTGAGACTCGTATTTCACAAAGTGAATTGTTTTATCAGATTGTGATTTGTAATCTACGAAGTACCAGAGTCCTTCGTTCCCTTTCACTTGACTCTGATAATCGACCTTGTACACTTTTAGGTCCGCTTGACTTTCATACTGAACTACGAAAACCTTGACATCCGCTTGGCTTTCATAATCTACACTAAATACACTTTGACCCTTTGATGTTATCGAAAGCAACATCACGGTGATGAATACTGAATACTTCATGAGGTGAAAATTATTGGTCTTTAGTAGCTGAAGCATTTTCTCGCAGATTCTGTGCAAACGTTAATGCTGTATAAAGATTCGCTACGCCTCCCGTTTCTGAGAGGGTAGAGAAATGTACTTTCTTCTTTTTCGTGCCCGGCATAATAACCTTCTCGTCGTATTTCACGCTGGACATAAGGATGACTTGCTTAACCTGTGCAGCACTTAATTCTGGGTACATTCCACGTATCAAGGTGGCTATTCCACTCACCACCGGTGCGGCCATCGAAGTTCCGCTATTGCTTTGGTATCGGCTCTGTGGTACCGTCGAGTAAATCTCATAACCCGGAGCGAAAACATCAACTTGGAACCCATAATTTGAAAACGGCGCCGCTAAATCTTCGTAATCTCCATATCGAGAGGCGCCCACTTCAATCCAATGGTCGTATCTCGCATCTATGGCCTCGTTCCAGCCGTTGGGGTAATTCTTATACTTATCCACGCTGTGGCCGTCGTTCCCTGCCGCATGCACTAATAGTACGTCGTGCTCCGCAGCATACTGAATTGCGCTCTCCACATATTCATCCATATGGCCAACATCTTTTCCGAAGCTCATATTGATCACTTTAGCGCCATTGTCCACCGCATAGCGAATGGCATTAGCCACATCCTTATCGCGCTCATCACCGTTAGGAACTACGCGCAAGGTCATAATACGCGCATTTGTCGCCACGCCGTCCATACCTAATCCATTGTTTCTTTTCGCCCCGATGATACCCGCCACGTGAGTGCCATGAGAAGCGTCTGGACCGTATACTCTATTGTCGCCATAGAATGGATTCTCGCTGCTCTCTGGGTCATCACCAACCATACTACGTGGTTTAAAATCTGGGTTGAGATGATATTCTAATTGGTCATTGAAATGGGTAAATCCTCCGGTGACCTCCTCTTCTATTTCCCATTGCTCCATACCGTCATTCAACATACGTACAATACCGCTGGCTACTAGCTTTTTCATGAAGCCTACGTCTTCTCCTTCTTTGAATGCCTCTGCACATTCTACGGTCAGTACGCCATCACAATGCGCCTCCACTTCGCGGTACGCATCGTTGAGGGTGCGCATAAATCCAATGCTCTTCTCCGCCGATTTACGGTCCTTCTTCAGGCGCTTTTGGTATTGCTTGAGCTGCTTTTTTTCAGCACCATTGAGGTCCGATTTTGCGAGCAATCTGTTCATATCACGTACAAACTCCATCTGCTCTGGACCTACTTCACCGCCCGAACCGCTCAAAAAGCTCCAGCCGTGAATATCGTCTACGTAACCATTTCCATCGTTATCAATCCCATCATCTGGAACCTCGCCTTGGTTTACCCAAAGTACCTCTTGAAGATCTTCATGCGTAATATCCGTACCGCCATCAATGACTGCCACTACAACGGTTTGAATGATTTTATAGGGGACTAATTCCTTGTAGGCACGCTCCGAACTGATGCCGTTAATGCGGTCAGCGTCTGGGCACTTGTGGTACCAGGTTTGTTCAACGGAAAGGCTGTCTTGGGCACTTGCAGTAGAATAAAAAAGTACTGCACTTAGAAATAAAAAACCTAGGCGTATCATTTTGTATTGGTGTTGGTTTAATTAGACGGTTTATTTATGCTTGAGTCTTATCAATCCTTTTCTAGCGGGTAACCCGCAGAATGTAAAATTGAGTAGAACTCTTCAATGTTTGAAACCTCTTTACTCTTTATGATTAGTTCTTTCTTAACCAAGAAGCGAATAATTTCATCGCGCTCCTGAATTTGGGCAACGGCCTTTTCAAATTCTTGAACGTCTGTTTTTAGCACGATAAAGGACATTTCATCTGATACAGACCAATGTTTAAAGAATTCTTTCTCTTCGAAAAGCTGCAGTGTCTTTTTCAAAACTTTACGTTGTTTTTGACTTCCATCATTTTCTAAAGACTTCACAAATGTTTGAAACTCCAGTTTGGCTATAAAAACAGACATTATTGACTCTTTATATAAAGACATCACCTTGATTTCTGATGCTCTTTCAAGCAAAGGATCATTGAAAACCGCCCTTTGTTCTTCTAATACATATTTGGAGGCATTTATTGCATTTATCAATGAGTCAATTTTAGGAGCAAATGATAAAATTTCCTCCAGCTTTGGGACATATTCTTTTAAATAATACGTGTATTCCTTTTCGTCAATTTTGAATTTTGTTATCCTTTGTTTTTGCGCCACCAAAAGAGGATTGGTCTTTTCTAAATACTTAGTACTAGAAGACGAAACGTTAGCAATGAAAATCCGCGACTGCTCGTTAAACGTATTAATAGAATCTCGAATAAACGCTTGGCGTTGAACGTACTTATTCGTGGAGTCTATTTTAAATGTATTTATTGAATCTCTTATGAACGCTTGGCGTTGAACGTACTTGTTGGTTGAGTCTACACGAAACGACTGAATCGAATCTTTTACAAACTGAATCCGAGCGTTATACGTATTTACAGAGTCTATCTTAAACTGCGCCTTAGCTTCGGCAGCGTATGCTGATGAAATAGCACTGGCTAATTCTGGAGACCATTGTAGGCTAGGAAACGATGCAATTTTAAAATCAATGGAATCTTGACCAAAATCCCAAGCTTCAATGGGGTTGAACAATTCTATAACCCTGTCCGAAACCTTTGTGATTAAATAAAGGCCTGGGTTTCTACTTTTATCGTAGTAGCTGGTTTCGTAAATGTCTCTATATCTACTAGAGAAATCATAAACATAAATCTTACTCTCTTCGAAGTACGTGTGATCTAATTGTTTCCAGGATGACGGAAAGCCGCATAATACATCTACCTCGTGCTCTCGACAGTTTCTATCGTTGTAGCCATACGTCTTGTTAAATAGATCGTCACTGATGCTAGAGTAGCTAATGAGATTTAAATCTTCCAAATCCATATTATTTAAGCTCTGCAATTCGTTTATTGCACTCAGTGGCTGGTCGCACAAAAGTGTTTTTAACTCGTTATTACAATAGTATTCTCTGTTTATAAGTCTTTGTTGAACATATGTATTCAATGACGCTCTAAAACCGTCAAAATCCTGTGTACTAGACTCGTAGAGTGTAATGAACACGTCGTCAAACGACTCATTGAAAAGTAACTGGCCCGTTGAATTATCCAAAAGTCTTTCACTCAGTAATATTCCTTTGGAGTATTTCCTCTCGAACAAATAAAAAATATTATCCTCGGACATCACTTCAATGGTTAGTGTCCCGTCTAGTTTGCCATCTACAAAGTTTCCGTTCAACTTACACCAACGCATGTTGTGGCCATAGCCAGAGTATTCTTTTTGAAAATCGGCCTTGTAAGAAATTTTTCCTGAGAATTTATTTTTATCAAACCCACAAGAGAGAGACTCTTGTATAAAATTATCCTCCTTTTGTTTGATTGTTACATAGTAACTCCCGTTCAAAGCACCGTCAAGAAAATTCGATTTGACCAATAGCTCTTCGCTTCGGTTATCATAGGTAATGGTCCAGCGCCCTGTTTTTCTCCCTTTATCGAATTGTCCATAGATCCTATACGGGCGATATGTATCGTCATTAGTAAAAGAAAAGTTCCCGTTATACTCCCTGCCCTCTGAGCCGTCGAGGTACCTATACTCCGCCGTGCCAACAATTGTACTTGGTTGACTATATCCCCAGCCCATTCTTTCGTTTGAAACCAGTTTGTATCCCCCTTTATAAGTTTTCTGCGCAAGCAGCACAGATGATGGTAGTATAAATACAATTAAAGTGACTGCTTTAAAAAACGTGCCTCTCATATTTCTTGCTTTGAACGAATTGGTTTGGGTTAAAGACTTATCAAAAATAACGTTTTTACCTCTACCGGGTTTTAACTTATATCATTAGCATTGTCATGCATATGGCTTCTGTTGCAATACGACATCAGTTTACGTTGTACAGTGGTTTGGTTGAGGTTTTGTCCCCTTGTAGGTTCCAAGAAGTGTGACTTGGCCATTCCCGCGGAAACTCTGTTGGGACTAGGAGTGCGAGGCGTTCGCCTCGCGGACCTGGGCATCGGAAGGTATTGTTCTCGATAACGCCCTTCAACGCTTGTAGCGTTGTGGTCTTTTTTATACCCTCCTCACCTGAGCAAGCTCAGATCGCAGGGCATAAAAAAAGCCCCTCACTCTCGTGAAGGGCTTTTATCGTTACCCGACTAGGACTCGAACCTAGAATAACGGTACCAAAAACCGGTGTGTTGCCATTACACTATCGGGCAATTATCCCCATTTGGGACGGCAAATATACTGTAATTGGGATTACTCAAAAAAGAGATAAAGAAAATTTTAGGTGTTTAACATTTGTGAAGACCAATAGGGCGCTGGTTTTTCTTATTTTCGAGGCGATTACACCCGGTCTTTCCAGACAAAAGATCAAAAAGCAGAGAATCAGTGAATTACAAAAAGCTCAATAATGTGTTCGGATGGGCAGTATTTGCCATCGCGACCATCACGTATTTTATGACTATTGAACCTACGACCAGTTTCTGGGATTGTGGGGAATACATTGCAACCTCAGTAAAGCTTCAAGTGGGTCACCCTCCGGGTGCGCCGTTTTTCCAGTTGATGGGGAACTTGTTTGGCCAATTTGCTGCTAATCCAGAAAGCCAGGCATTGATGGTGAACGCATTGAGTGCACTAAGCTCTTCGTTCAGTATTTTGTTCTTGTTTTGGACCATCACAGCCTTGGGTGTAAAGCTTTTGGGTGGACAAGATAAATTAGACAACGCAAGCACCATCGCTGTGTTGGGAGCAGGCGCTGTAGGCGCGTTAGCCTACACATTCTCCGATAGCTTCTGGTTCTCAGCGGTTGAGGGTGAGGTTTATGCTATGAGCTCCTTCTTTACGGCTGCTGCATTCTGGGCGGTACTCAAATGGGAGCAAGCCGTAGATCATGACCCTTATGCGAATAAATGGTTGTTACTCATCGCCTACCTTGTTGGGCTTTCAGTGGGGGTACACATCCTTGTGTTCTTGACCATTCCTGCTATAGGAATGATTTACTATTTCAAAAAATACCCAAACCCTACACGCGGTGGTTTCCTTATCGCTAACGCCGCTAGTATTGCTGTTCTTGGACTAGTATTCGCTTTTATAATTCCGATTGTCTTGAAGCTGTTCAGCACTTTAGAAATTAGCTTCGTTAACAGCTTTGGCCTTCCGTTCCACTCAGGTACTATTGCTGCCTCTTTAATTTTGGCTGGAGCCGTGATATTTGGGCTTCTATGGACACGCAAAAAGAACAAGCCTCTGTATCAACAGGCCATTCTTGGGGTAATGTTGATAGTAATGGGGTATTCTACGTTCATTATCCTAGCCATTCGATCTAATGCAAATACGCCAATTGACGAAAACAATCCAGAAGATGCCATGTCACTATTGGCGTATTACAATCGTGAACAATATGGGGATTGGCCCATTCTTTACGGAAAGTCTTTCAATGCTCCATATGACCGCAACAACCCTTTCGATGACGGTAAACCAGTGTACCAGCGAGGATATGCGGTGATGAATGGCCCTAAGCAAGTGACTTCATTTAAGTTGAAATCAGAAGCCGATGCTTATGTAGCGGCCAACGGAGGTAAGCTTAGTATTAACGGTAAGTATTTGTTGACTGACGACAAGAAAGGAAGTGTGCCGAACTATGATCCTACATACAAAAGTTTCTTCCCGCGTATATGGAATGACGACCCTCAGTATCGTCAGAACTACATCAATATCATGGATATAAAAGACCCTGAAAAGCCAATCACATTTGCGCAACATGTCAGGTTCTTTTTTGAATACCAAATAGGTAAGATGTGGTTCCGTTACTTCATGTGGAATTACAGCGGCCGTCAAAACGATGAACAACACCGCTACGAGATATCTAAAGGAAACTGGATCACTGGGATTCCTTTTCTCGACAGCATTAGGCTCGGTGAACAAAGTAAACTGCCTGATCATTGGAAAAACGATCCTTCGCGCAATACCTACTTTATGTTGCCGTTCCTCCTTGGGATTTTTGGGCTCTACTACCAATACAAGAAAAACAAAAAGGATGCTTGGGCAGTAACACTCTTCTTTCTGCTTACCGGTATTGCTATTGTAGTGTATACCAACCACAAGCCTTTCGAGCCGCGAGAGCGAGATTATGCCTTCGTAGGATCATTCTATGCATACGCTATATGGATTGGTCTTGGGGCCCTAGGTTTATGGGACACGTTGCGTTCCAAGATGAGTCCACAGGTGGCTTCTTACCTAGTTGTGGGAGTTACCATGCTCGCCGTTCCTATCCGAATGGCTGCAGAAAACTGGGATGATCACGATCGTTCTAACCGCTACACGGCGCGCGATATCGCCAAAGCCTATCTGGACAGTTGTGAGCCAAATGCTATCCTCTTCACCAATGGTGATAACGATACGTTCCCATTATGGTATGTACAGGAGGTAGAAGGATACCGTACAGACGTTCGTGTCGTCAATCTCAGCTTGTTGAACACCGACTGGTACATCGACCAACAACGCCGTAAAGCTTATGACGGAGAAGCTGTGCCGTTCACCTTTGATTGGAACCAATACGTTCAGGGAACGCGAGACGTATTGTACTTCCGCGATCTTGGAGTCAAGGGGCGCTGGAATGTGAAAGATTTTGTCGAATTCACAAAACGTGATGATAGTCAAGTAAAATTCAAGGCTAGTGGAGGAAAAGAGCTTCCGTTATTCCCTCAAAAGAAATTCCGTGTCAACATTGATAAAGAGGCGGTATATGCCAACGGAGTGGTAGATATCTCTGATAGCGCAACGGTAGTTGACTACATTGATTGGAACTGGAAGGCTAACGTTATCACTAAGCGAGACTTAATGTTAATTGACCTCATTGCAAATAATAATTGGGAACGCCCTATCTACTTCTCAATAACTGTTGGTAATAGCCCAAAGTCATTCTTCTGGCTTAATGACTACTTCCGCCTTGAGGGTATGGCATATAGGTTTGTGCCTCAATTCAGCCCCTCAAACAACCCGCAAGGCATTGATTTCGGCCATGTGGACACAGACATCATGTTCGAAAACCTGCTGAATAAATTTGAGTATGGGAATATGGAGCTTCCAAATGTTTACCTGGATGAGACCAATCGCCGTTTGAGCTACAATCTGCGAACCATTTTTGGCCGATTGGCCAATGAACTAGTCATTGAAGGCAAGAACGATAAAGCTATCGAGGCACTTGATTTTGCCATGGAAAAAATGCCGGTGGAGAAGTTTGGCTACAACTACTTCATCTTTGGTATCATTGACTCTTATTACAAAGCTGGCGCAAAAGAAAAGGCGCGGGACATCATATGGGACTTCGCAGATCAATTGGACGCTGAGCTCAATTTCTACTCATCCTTCGATCGTAAGGATAAGCGTGCAGCGGCAAATGAGTGGCGAACCAATCTTCAGTTCTACCAAATGCTTTTACAAAACGTACAGGTATATGACGACAAAGACAGCGTTCAAAGCCTCTACCAGCGATACAACAACGCAGCAGCGCCATTTGGCAATGCACAAGGCTAGGAGCCTGAGTTAGTCAATTAACCCCCGGGGCGCTCCGCGCCCCGGGGGTTTTTTTATGGGGTCTAGGATCCGGGCGCCTGCGGCGCCCGGATCTTATCTTATCCAAAGTCTAATTGCATTCTCTGTATCCGTGACACCAACGACTCGTTCGACATGGTCTCGCGCAACCTGTCCACCAAAATAGGGAAGGCCAACGGGGTTGGGGCATCGATGTGATTGAGGACCCATTCCTGCTGAGCGATGCGCTCCAAAGCGGCCCGAATGCGCGCTTCTTCGAGTTGGAACTCGTGCACCTCCTCTTGGGCCTGTCTCAGCAAAAGGTTGTCCGGGTCGTAGTCGCGGAAGACCTCATACATGAGCTTGCTAGAGCTCTGCAGCTGCTTCGTGCTCATGTTCTTGCCCGGATAGCCCGTGAAGAGTAGGCCAGAAATTTGGGCAATGTCGCGGAACCTGCGTTGGGTCAGCTCGCTTTCGTTAAGGCTGCTAGAGAGGTCTGAGCGAAGGTGGTCCGTACTGAAAACATCACTATCTAAGGCGTCCTGAATAGGAATGGGCTGGTCGCTCAAAAGCTCAAAGCCATAGTCGTTCATCGCTATAGAGAAGGTCTGTGACCCAAAGTGGCCCAAACGGTGGCCCAGGAGTAGGGCCATACCTTCGTGGGCAAGTCGCCCTTCAAACGCATAGACAAAGAGGTGGTAGCCCTCGTCGTCTTCGAGGTATTCCATGAGGAATTGGTCACGGTTCGGCACAATGCTGCGTTCCTTTTGCAGGCGAATGATGGGCTGAATAAGCGCAAGCTCCGGGTCTTCGAACGAATGTTTGGTCGCGGACTCTTCGATTTTTTCTCTTAGGTACCGGCCCAATTCTGCACTGAGCGGCATCCTGCCACCCATATAGCTGGGTACCGCTCCCTTGGCGTTTTTCGCCGGGCGAACGGTGGCTTCTATGCCTTGGAACCGCACGAGCTCGAGGCATTGGCCTGCAAACCAGAATGGGTCCCCTATGCTTAATCGAGAGACGAAATATTCCTCCACTTGGCCCAATACCTTTCCACGCTGCAATTTGACCTTCACCAGCGCTGCACTGACGATGGTGCCTATGCCGAACTTGTGGCGCATCGCGACTTTTTTCGAGATCACCTTATGCACGCCCTCTTCCACTACGACCTTATGGTAGTCGTCGTATCCACTCAAGGTATCGCCGCCCCGCACCACGAAATCCAAACACCACAGCCATTCCTCATAGCTGAGCGACATAAAACTCACCGTCTCACGCACCTCCTGCCACAACTCATCGGCCACAAACCCACCGCCCACGGCGCGGGTGATCAAATACTGTATCAACACATCCATGCTCCGCAAATACGGCATGCGGTCTTCATTGGTCTTCGTATCTATAGCCTTGCGCAACGCAGCACATTCGATCAATTCCAAGCTGTGGGTCGGTACAAAAAATATCTTCGAGGTCGCGCCCGGTCGGTGACCGCTTCGGCCCGCACGCTGCACAAACCTGCTCACCCCCTTAGGCGACCCGATCTGCACCACGCAGTCCACCGGTCGAAAATCTACTCCCAGGTCCAAAGACGAGGTGCACACCACCGCCTTTAATCGGCCATCGTACAAGGCCTCTTCCACCCAAGTGCGCATCTCCCGGGAAATGGCACTGTGGTGCATAGCCAGCACCCCCGCCAGCGACGGGTCCGCCTCCAATAACTTCTGGAACCATACCTCCGCCTGCGCCCGAGTGTTGGTGAAGATCAGGGTGCTTTGGTTTTCATAGATGAGCGGAACGACTTGGTCCAATAAACGAATGCCCAAGTGCCCGGCCCACGGCAAGGTCTCTACCTCTTCCGGCAGAACCGCTTCGACCACTAAGTCCTTCTCAAGATCTGCCACAACCCATTGTCCCGGCTTCGGAGGGTTAGGGCCTAGCAGCACCTCCATGCTCTCTTCCATATTGCCAATGGTGGCACTAATGCCCCACGTTTGCATGGCGGGGTTGAGCGCGCGGAATCGGGCCAATAAAAGCTCACATTGCACCGCTCTTTTGCTGCCCATCAGCTCGTGCCATTCGTCCAAAACGACGGCCTGAAGGTGCTTAAACAACTTTTCGTGGCCCTTTTGGGTAAACATCACATGAATGCTCTCGGGGGTGGTAATGAGGATCTCCGGCAGTTCCTTTTTCTGTCGCTGCTTGATCTTCTGAGACGTATCCCCAGTGCGGATTTCTACCCGCCAATCACTACCCATCCCTTGCACCGCACGCTCCGCACTCTGCGCAATTTCTTTCGCCAACGCGCGGATGGGGGTGATCCAAATGATTTGACAACCCTTGGCCGGTTTCTGCATCCCGCGCGCGATGGCCGGCAACAATAGCGAATAGGTCTTCCCGCTTCCCGTAGGAGCGTTGACCATGCCGCTCTCGCCGCTCAATAGCGCGCTCCAAGTTTGAATTTGAAAGGTGAAGGGCGACCAGCCTTGATCTGAAAACCAAGACCTACAGCGTTGCAGGGCTTGTGGCTGAGCCGCCACCTCTTAGGAACGTATTTTCCGAACCAGCCACATGAAGTCGCTGAGGTATTCCGGGTAGTTTTTGTTGAAATGGAATTCTTGGGGCTCTCCCGCTTCATTGAACAAGTTGCCAACGTTACTCACGAGCAACTTTGAAGAATGCGGCACAGCACCGACGTACATCATCCAAGCGTGTAAGTCGTGCAAGGCATTGATACCGCCGAAGGGACCGGAAGAAACCGTCACCACGCCCATAGGCTTCTTCGCATATTCAGGACGGAAGTAGTCTAGAGTGTTCTTTAATGCTCCTGGCATGCGTCCATTATATTCTGGAGCAATGATGAGAATCCCATCCGCGTGTTGGAGGGCCTGGCGGAACTCTTCGAGGCGCTCTTGGTCAGGAGCTCCGGCACCATAGACTGGGAAGTTATACTCTCTAATATCCAGAAATTCTACTTTGCTCACATCCGGGTTGGCATTGAGCTGGGCGGCCAAAAAAGTAGCAACTGTAGCCGTTTGAGACTGTGCTCTAGGGCCGCCTTGAATAATGGTGATCGTCATGGTAAAATGGCGTTTTTGGAGTAACGCCTAGGAAAGGTAAAGGTTTAGACCTTCTTCCCAAACTTGGGCACGCGGAAATAATCCGAATTCGCATCTGGCGCATTCTTAAGCGCATCCTCCTTACTGATCATGTTGGCGACCTCGTCCTCGCGCATGACATCGACAGACTTACTCATCTGCGTCAACGGCTCTACGCCGTCTAGGTCTAAGGATTCAATCTTAGCGACAAAGTCCAAAATCTTTGTCATGTCACCCTGCATCGAATCTAGCTCTGCTTCCGACAACTCCAAGCGGCTCAAGTGTGCCAAGTGTTTGATTTGCTCTCTGGTGATTTCCATGGGTCCAATGATCTACGACAAAGGTAAGGTAAGTTTGCCGGTGTGGCCATGATTTTTTAGGTCTGTCGCCAGCGCCACATAGCAACGATCGCTGAGTTCTTCAACAGGGTTTTCAGCCTTCTCGTCCGGCCAAAACTCGCCCAATACTTTCGTATCGACAGGACCTATACTAGAGGGTTGGCCCCAATCCCCTAGTCTGAATTTATTCTGGTAAATACTCATTAAGACCACCGGTATGTTGTTGTCTACCGCCAGCTTAAATGCACCCGCTTTGAATCCACGCAACAATTGATCTTGAGGAGGGATTCCTCCTTCAGGATATATACACACACTAAAGCCCTCCTTTATTTTCTGGTCGGCATCAATCATCGCTTGTTTACGACCGCTAAAAGAACTGCGGTCTACTGCAATAGAAGTCTGCTTAAAAAAATAACCAAACAGCGGTAGTTTCAATAATTCTGCCTTCCCCATGAATACCACCGGTGTTGGCGAGGCAATAAACGTCATTGGAATGTCTAAATCAGAACCATGATTTGCAGAGAGAACGACGGGACCTTTATGTTTCATTTGGTATTTGCCTGGCCTTGGCCAAACCCCCATTAATATCAAATACATCCAAGACCATACTTTCGTTACTTTGAAAAAGTGGTTATAGTTTCCGCCGGGACGCGCGGTCCATAATAATGCCGGAGATAAGGCCAGTATTGTGACCAGGGCCACAATGTAGTACCAGATATGGTGGATGTAGCTTAATGTTTTCACGAGGCTAAAACCCAAGTTTTTCACGAACGCGAGACAGCGTAGCTTTTGCTACAGGGCGTGCCTTTTCGGCCCCTACCTTGAGGGCGGCAGCGACCTCTTCTGGGTGTGCCCTGTAGTGGTCAAATTGCTCGCGCGCCTCTGCAAACTCCTCAAGGATGAGCTCTAATAAGGCTGTCTTTGCGTGGCCGTAGCCGAAGTTTCCTCCGCGGTAATTGGCCGCTAATTCTTCTACTTGCGCGTGCGACGCCAAAAGCTTGTAGAGCGCAAAAACATTACAGGATTCTGGGTCCTTCGGATCCTCCAATGGGGTGGAGTCTGTCTGTATGCCCATGATTTGTTTCTTCAACTGCTTCTTCGGCAAGAACACATCGATAACATTGCCGTAGCTCTTGCTCATCTTGCGTCCATCTGTACCCGGAATGGTCATTACAGATTCCGAGATCTTAGATTCCGGCAACACAAAGGTCTCGCCGTATTTATGGTTGAAGCTAGAGGCTAAGTCTCTGGTGATTTCTAAATGCTGCTTCTGATCCTTGCCCACCGGCACGATGTGCGCATCGTATAACAAGATGTCCGACGCCATCAACACGGGGTAATCGAACAACCCGGCATTCACGTCGCTGAGGTTATCGCTTTTGTCCTTGAAGCTGTGGGCGTTCGCCAACATCGGGTATGGTGTAAAACAGTTCAAGTACCAGGTAAGCTCTGTACATTCTGGCAAGTCACTCTGAGCATAGAAGACCACTTTCTCTGGATCTAGTCCGCACGCCAGCCAGGCCGCCGCTGTCGCCAACAGGTTCTCACGCCGCACTTCCGCGTCTTTTACAGTAGTTAAGCTGTGCAGGTCCGCAATAAACAAATACGCTTCGTTTTTCGGGTCCTTGCTCATTTCAATTGCCGGACGAATGGCACCTAAGATGTTTCCCAGGTGCTGCCTGCCCGAACTTTGAATGCCTGTAAGTACTCTCGCCATTGCTATTATTTAATCAGGGTAAGCTCTAAATCAATGTCCGCCCAGTAACTGCTGTCCGCTGGGATTTGCATGAAAGAAGTCCTCCACACTTGTTCTGTGGGTAGGCCGCTCACCATCTCAAAAGAATAGCTTACGCTATCATTGTCTATGACCAAAACACTGTCTGTATTTGTGATCGACCACGCTCCGCTGCTGATTAAGCTCACGGGTACTTGAATGGTGTTCAAGTTCGCCACAAACTCCACGTGTAAATTCCCGGTATCCGGCATCTCATAAAGGTTGACTTTGCCGTACAATTGGGTGCCTAAACCGCTGAATTGCATTAACGCGCTTGGATTAAGCGGGTTTGGCATTTCGCCGCTATAGGCTACCTGGTTAACGGTCCATTCGCCCAAAACATCTTGACGCACAAACACCTCGCTTGGTGTAGGCTCGGTATTACATGCCACCAATATTGCTGTACTCAGTATTGCGATTAAGGATCTTACTTTCATGATTATACGTTTGAAGTGCTAAAAATAACTGGGATTTCGGTTTTGGAGACAAATACTTTCAAGAGCTTTTGCGCAACGAATTGAGGCTGGACCAATTCTCCTTGCTCAAAGGCCTCTACAAAATGTGATTTATCGGCAAAGGCCGTTGACGAAGATTCTCGAATAACGGCTTGCATCGGTGTATCTACTTTTCCCGGACGGAAGGCGTGAATACGCACCCCAGGATGCTCTTTGGCGACAACCTCAGCGTATTGATGCACAGCCGCTTTAGAGGCACAATAAGCCGCCCAGCCTTCAATGGGATAATTCGCTGCACCTGAGCCTGTAAAATACACTTGCTTTTCACCCTCTATCTCCTGCAAGAACCGAGCAGTCAAGCGCATCGGTGCCACGACGTTTAGATGCATACAATAGGCCATTTCCTCATGCTCAACCTCCGCAGTCGAAGCGATGGGGCCTATAGTCCCTGCGTTGTTGATGAGTATGGTTGGACCTGAAGCGGCGGGTAAAAGAGGTATGGCCTCTAAGGCTTTGGGGTCGGTGAGGTCGGCTTGAAAAAATTGTCCCCGCGCATGACTTTCTATGGCGTCACAAGAACGGCGGCCTACGCCCAAAACCTCATATCCTGCTTCCAAGGACGCCTCCGCTAATGCTTTACCTATACCGGAGCTTACACCGGTAATGATCAGGCGCCCACGTAACATCTTAAGCGTTAATTTCGATGAATCTATTCACGTCTTTGGTCAAACCAAAAATCATGATGATATCGCCGTTGTCGATAATCGTCTCTGGACCAGGAACACCCTTGATATGGTGCTCGCCACCATCCTCTTTTAATAGCGTTACAAGGTTGATGTTGTACTTTTTTCTAAGCCCAATATCTTGTAGAGTCCTGCCGTGAAGCTTGGAGGGTGCAGTTACCTCAATGATTTCGTGGTCATCCGGTAAATTAACACACATCAAGACACCTGGATTAGTAAGCTGCTCTGCAATGTTATTGGCAACCTCTTGCTCTGGGCTTAAAATGTGTTTCAAGCCCATCTTCGTTAGAATTTCTCTCTGTACCGGGCCTTGGGCACGTGCAATGATCTGCTTCACTCCTATGGCTTGTAGCTGAAATACACACAGCAGCATTTCTTGAAAACTAGAACCAATGCTCACTACGACGGCGTCCATGTCTCCAAGGTTTTGTGCTTCTAACGCGTGCTTACTTGTTGCATCAAGGCTAACAGCAAATGCCACGTCATTGGCAATACTTTGAACCTTGTCCTCGCTTTCGTCAATAGCCATAACGTCAGCGCCTCTTTCGGCTAACTTTCGGGCAATGGCCGAGCCAAAAACTCCAAGACCTATAACTGCAAACTTGCTATTCATCTTTATATATCTAGTGCTTGCGTTAGATCCGCAAGCAAATCTTCTATATGTTCAATTCCTACCGAAAGGCGCACCAAATTATCGGTCACGCCAACTTTCTCGCGCTCCTCTTTTGGAATAGAGGCATGAGTCATCGACGCCGGGTGTCCAGACAAACTTTCCACCCCACCTAAACTTTCGGCTAGGGTAAAGA
>JAKMGS010000025.1:0-3901 GCA_022424815.1 Schleiferiaceae bacterium
ATTACATACCATGCCAACGAAGGAAACGGATCCCTCGCCACTACCTCCCCGGTTTTTGCACATACTGGAATGATTACCAATGGAAATTTGAATTATTGGCAAAATGTTCAAGGGACTTGGGGGATTGCTGATTCAAATGTGATAATGACCAGTATTGGAAATGCATCACATCAAATTGAATACCACATTCCTAGCTTTTATGGCATTTCTCCTTCAAGTACCAATATGACACATATGTCCTTCGTTTTTAGAAATACAGACGGGACTTTAGTAGGAAGAAATATTGATGGTGGTGATATCTACTACCCTATAACCGCGAACCCCAATGCCTTTGAAGCAAGGTTCTTTTCTCCTACGAAAGTTCATGTTCTTAAAGCTGGGCAGTGTCTAAACTTGAAAGTCAAGTCGAATTTAAATGCGACATTGACTTTATATGACAACGGCAATGTCATTGCCACAGACACCAACACTACTGCATTAGATTATTGTCAATCACCAGGTGGACAATACGGAAACCATATGGTGACGTTAATGGCCTTTAGAAATGGGAATATTCGTAGAGATACTGTTCACTATGTCTACCCAGGAAATAAAACCCCTGCAAATCCACCACTAGGCCTAAAGAACGGTGCTAATATCATCAATGATTCAACCATTACTTTGGTCCTTTACGCTCCCGGAAAAGAGAATGTATTTGTACTTGTGGAAAGCAATGATTTCTTTCCTGATGTAAATTATCAAATGACCCCAAGTCTGGACGGAAGTACCTATTGGATCACATTGAATTGTACCCCAAATCAAGATTTTATCTATCAATACTTGGTGGATGGTGAAATCCGGATTGCAGATCCATTCTCTGAAAGAATTCTAGACCCTCAAAATGACGGGGACATTCCTTCCGCCAATTATCCCAATCCCTATCCCTACCCTTCAAACAAGACCTTTGGCCATTGTAGTTTGATACATCCTGGGGGAACGCCTTTTAACTGGCAGAACGATAATTATCAGGCTCCTGATAAGGAAAACCTGATGATTTATGAGCTATTGGTCCGTGATTTCGTGGAGGAAAGAAATTACAATACCATTCGTGATAGTTTGGGCTATTTCTCAAAACTGAACATCAATGCCATTGAGTTTATGCCCATTAATGAATTTGAAAATAACCTGAGTTGGGGATACAATCCATCCTATCATATGGCATTGGATAAAATGTATGGAACACCAGATGATTTCAAGTCCCTAGTGGATTCGCTTCATGGAAGAGGTATTGCGGTAATAGTTGATGTGGTGCTCAACCATGCAGAAGGACAAAATCCTCTAGCGCGATTATGGTGGGATGCCGTCAATAACGCTCCTGCAAGCGACAATCCATACTTTAATACTACATGTCCACATCCCCCGAATTGCTGGGGTAATGATTTTGATCATGAAAGCCAAGCAACTAAGGATTACGTAGATCAAATTCTACGCTATTGGATAGAGGAATACCATGTGGATGGATTCCGGCTTGATTTCACAAAAGGATTCACTAACGGAATAGGTGGAGGATGGGACGTGAGCCGTCAAAACCTCTTGAAAAGAATTGCTAATACTGTCTGGAGCTATAAGCCTGGGGCTTATTTAATTCTAGAACATTGGGGAGATAACTCAGAGGAAATCAATCTGTCCAACCATGGATTCATGCTATGGGGTAATGTCTGCCATGAATACCAAGATGCTGCCATGGGTTTTGGTTCAAACTCTTCTTTTTCTCAAGCTTTTCATGGGAGCAGAGGTTGGAACAATGCTGGTCTCGTGACCTATGTTGAAAGCCATGATGAGGAGCGGGTTGCTTTTAAGAATAAGGCTTATGGGAACAACAGTATAGGAAATCACAATGTGAGAAATACGGCCATTTCCATGAAACGAATGGAATTGACTACTCTTTTTGGCCATCTCATTCCAGGACCTAAGATGATGTACCAATTCCAGGAATTGGGCTATGATATTTCCATAGACGACCCTTGCCGAGTCTGTGAAAAACCACCGAAATGGAATTATTATACCAACGTTCCAAGAAGACGGCTATATGAAATAACCGGAATTATTAATAATTTAAAGGCATCGTACCCCTCATTTGGACCTTATACTAACTTCTATGCAAATATGCAGGGACATGTTAAACAGATGAGATTTGAGCATTCTACAATGGATGCTGTAGCCGTGGGTAATTTCGATGTTGCTTCTCAAAACAAGGACATCTATTTCTCCCATACGGGTACTTGGTATGAATATTTTACCGGTCAGTCTATCACTGTAAACAATACTACTACAAGTCTGTCGCTAGATGCTGGAGACTACCGTCTTTATACGGATGTTAATATTGGGTCCGATAATTCCTCTTTCGAAATATCAGAAAGCTCCAGCGACCCAATTATTGTTTACCCTAACCCTAGCACCGAATGTATCAACTTTGTTGCCCAGGACACAGAGATAAAACTTTTACATATCGTAAACTCCAACGGCCAGCTAGTAATGTCTTTTGATCCCCAACAAAAGAAAAAGGTATGCGGTTTATCTCCAGGAGTATATTATGCAATAGGCAGAAGCAGTAGAGAGGTTTTAAGAAAGAGCATTATTATTACTCAATAACTTAAAACTAGTTTAAAACAACAAAAAATTAATTACAGTATTTTAATGAATCAAAAGAACTTGCTTATGAAATTCACATCCCTGCTAACAATTATAGCTGTCGCTAGCTTTGGGCTTCATGGTCAAAATTGTGATGATTTATTTATCTCTGGATATCTGGAAGGCGCATCGAATGATAAGGCTATTGAAATTTATAATCCCACTGCAAGTAGTATTTCACTTGACGGTTATAAAATTCGTAAATACACAAATGGCAGTACTTCGCCAACTACTATCTCATTTACTTCAGGTGCAACAATAGCGGCGAATGATGTTTACGTTATAGCTCATTCTTCAGGTGCTGCTGGACTTCTTTCAGTTGCAGACCAAACAACAGGGTCATTGACCCATAATGGTAACGACGCTATAGCTTTATACAATGGCACGAGTAATATTGATGTAATTGGTGTTATTGGTATTGACCCTGGAAGTAGTTGGACTGTGGGCTCAGGGAGTACCAAAGATAATTTATTGAAGAGAAAAAGCTCCGCACTCACTGGTGTTGTCTCTTGGAACACCTCTGAATGGGAAATTTATGATGACGAGTCATGGAGCACTTTGGGCAGTCATACTAGTGGATGTTACTCAGATACGAGAGATTTTAGTGCTGATGACTATAATTACACAAATGGTGGAGGGTTCTATGCAAGCCTTGGTGGTATCGGATTATATGCCAATGGCAGCGGTAACAAAGAAGTATTTGTTTCCTATGAGCTTTGTACAGACGAAACAAATACTTCTTCTTGTGGCAATACTTCAAGGTTTATTCAAGTAGGGGATGTGTTATCGTTTCAAATGAAAGGAAGTCAAGCCATTGGTGAAGTAGGTGTCATTTTGAATTCTTCTCCTTCATTTACTCAATCGTATAATTCAAAAAACTCAAATGCGGCATTAGAACTTTACTTAAGTGGTCATAACAATAGTTGGCAGATCATACATAATGGTTCAAATATTAACACCGGATTCTCGACGTCATCGTCGCAAAAGACTTATGATGTTACCATAGAGCTTACCTCTAAATCCACTGCTAAAGTAACCATCAATGATGGATCAAGTTCAGCTTCGTATTATACAACACTCTCAAATTCAAATGTTTCTCATTTAACATTCTATTTGAAAGATGATTGGGACGGAATTAACAATAGCGATTTCTTCTTTGGCAGCAATGGTAATGATATAAAATTGGAAAACTCAGGAATTCTAACCATCAGCAATACAGGCACCTATGGCG
>JAKMGS010000025.1:3911-17280 GCA_022424815.1 Schleiferiaceae bacterium
CCTATGGCGATATTAGCGACCCCATTGTGCCTGGCTCTGCTTCGAGTACAAAGTCCCTTGATTTGACTATTGACGCTGACATAACTATTGAAGGAGATGTCAATATATCAGGAGACTTGACCGTTAACTCCACCGATAATTTAACATTGGGTTTGGATGGTTCAAATAATTATTCTCAGCTCAAAGTAGAGGGTTCAATAACCAATAATGGAAGTATTGTACATGAGCAATACATTTCCTCATCTGGACACCATGGTATATCATCGCCTATGACGGCTGGGTTTGGAAATACATCAGGAACATCATCAGCGTTGTATGAATATGATGCGGCAAGTAGTGGAGTATACGTCGGTTCTTATGTAAGTAATGGAACAGCAACCACATCAACTGTGGGACGGGGATTTTTTGCCCCCGTTGGAAGTGCTGGCGATTTCTTGTCCTCAGCGGGTAGTTTTAGCGTTACTGGAACGCCAAATACTTCTCATGACTGGACATTATCCTATGTTACAAATAGCCAAAGCGGTGCAAGTGATAATGGCTGGAACCTTATAGGGAACCCATACAGTGCTACTTTGGACTGGAGCACAGTTAGTGTAGGTAGCAATGTAAACGGTGCTGTTTATGTGTGGGACCCCTCAAATTCTCAGTATATGTCGTGGACTTCAGCAGGCGGTGGCGTTAACGGAGGGTCACAATATATTCCGCCAATGCAGGCTTTCTGGGTTCAGACCACTAGTGGAGGAACTGGGACTGCTTACGATATCAGCACCACGATGTCATCAAATAGCACTACTTCTCAATCTCCTACATTCCAGAAGACACAAAATGACCGTATTAAGCTGTCCATTATCAATCTATCTGAGCCATCTAAAAATGATGAAACAGTGATTGCCCACAGCCCAGGGTCAGTTGATGGTTTTGACGAAAAACTAGATGCCTGGAAGTTGAATAACTACGGTGGAAATCCTAATCTCTACTCGTTCTACGCTGGAGATAAACTAGCCGTAAATGTTGTAGATCTCAGTGTCCCAAAAGTTATTCCTCTGAGTGTTGATGCTCCCCAATCCAAAGCCGCATACCAACTGTACCTAAATCAAGAAGTAAATGGTGACGAATACGAAGTCATCTTAGAGGATAAGCACCTCAATACCTTCACAGACCTAACTCAAGGTGCATATTCATTCCAATATGGTGGATGGAATAACAGTGGGCCAAGATTTAATCTTCATATCAATGGTGCCAATAACATCGGGCTTGATGAAGAAGAGACCCATAATAGCTTCGTTTACCAGAAGGATAATGAGGTCTTCATTCATACCGATGAAGCTGTTTACTCTAAGTATGAGCTTTGGACTATGGATGGTAGGTTGGTACACGAGGGGCCAATTAATACTTCTATCACTCATTTTTTAAAGCCTAACACAGGGCTTTACATGATTCAGCTCAAAGGAAACCATTCGAATAAAGCCATTAAAACATTCTTGAAATAACTAAGTATTATGAGAACTTTCGTTATCACAACACTATTATTACTTTCAATAAATGCTTCTGCTCAATGGGGGCATAAACCGCCGCCGCCAAACCCACCACCGCCTGTTCCTCTAGACGGAGGACTCATCGCTTTAATTGGGGCTGGCGCAGCACTTGGCTACAAAAAATACAAAGAGAAAAACCAAGAGTAATAGTGCCCAACGACACACTTTGGCAGCGTATAACTAGTTATAAGTTATTTGCTGCAATCAAAGATTCTGACTTTAGACAATTCATTTTTCGATTTGTTTCATGCCTTATTGTGCTCACCATTCTCTACGAATGGTATTTATGGAGTACGGAGCAGCAAAGAGAACTGGACTGGATAACCTATAAAGTCAGTGAGTTATCACATGCATTGGCAGTAGCACTGGGTGTAGCTAATTGCGAGTTCTCGTGCTTCATGGAAGGCTGCTATATTGGGGTTGAGGGCAAAATGATCCATGTACTAGAAGGGTGTAATGGATTGATGTTAGCCCTAGTATACTCAAGTTATATTATCGGAGTCTCTGGCTGGAAATGGCAGAGTATTGTCCAAGTAGTTGTGGGTATAATTGTTATTCAGTTTTTCAACGTCCTTAGAATCGGCATATTAGTGGCATTGAGAGATATCGGCGGCGATCTTTACTTCTTCTTCATTAAATATGTCTTCAATGTCTTGATTTACATTTCTATATTATTTCTATGGTTATTGAAGCCCTACTTAGACAGAGCTATGTATAGAAATGCAGATTAAGAACCTCATAGCTTGCTGCGTTTACCTAATATGCCACTTGATCATTTCAGGTCAATTGGGCATTCTTTTATATAAAAACCAAACCCGTGACTTTTTCGAGCTGCCACTAGAATTGTTTATCGCAACAACGCTCCGGGTGGCTCTTAGCGTACTTTTTTTAAGGATTTATAAAATATCAGAGTCTTATATTTTCGTTTCTGTCCTTTTAGCGCTAATGACAAGAATTATTTTTCATGGCCCCTATCCCATGGCCATTCTGGCATGTTGGTTTTTCATTCTTAAAAGAGAAAATAGACTATAAAAAAAACCCGAGCCTGCGGCTCGGGTTTTTTGCTTTTCTAGGAAAATTTTCGGGATCGAAAATTATTCTTCCGCCGCCTAATCAGCTGCCGACGCAAGCGACTTAATCTTCAAGTTGCGGTACCACACATTATCGCCATGGTCTTGCAGGGCGATGCCGCCTTTGGTGTAGGTGCCATAACCTGGGAATTCATGGAATTTAGAACCAGCTACATCCGCGCGCCATTGGTCGTCGAAGAGGTCGCGGTCCAAGGTTACCACTCCATTTAAAATTTGCGTGAGATGTCCGTCTTGGACGATGATTTCAAACTGGTTCCACTCGCCGGCGAGCTTGGCAGCACCTTCTGGGGCCGCATTGATATCGTATAAATCTCCTGCGCGATGCTTGCGGATGGCTGCATCCAGGTGGCCTTCTGTTGAGTCGGTTCCATTGTCGAGGACTTGCATTTCAAGTCCTGTCATCCAGCAGTACGGGTACTGCTTAGTATCCTCGTGGATAAGGTAGATGATGCCCGAGTTTCCACGGTCGGCGATTTTCCATTCGCCCTTGAAGTGGAAATTTTCAAACTCTTTCATTGAGCCATCAATGTCCATGTAGACAATGTCACCACCGCCATTGGTTTGCCAATCTTCTTTGTTGCTGGCGTCCAAGTGCAGTGCTTCATCCTCAATGACCCAAGCTTTGCCGATCACGGTATCTCCATACTTGCGGAAGTTGCCGGTGCATTGGCCGTCGAACATGAGTTCCCAGCCTTCGATGATTTCGGCTTCGGTGATGTTGTTGTGCAATTTTTCTGGAGCGGCTGCGGTCTCTTCGGCAGGTGCTTCAGCAGGTGCAGTACAGGCTACGGCAAAGAGGGCAGCGGCACTAAGGATTAGGTTTTTCATTTGTGAGTTGAGTTAACGAAGGATAATATATCTTGATTTTCGAGAATATACGTGGAAGGGTGAACCAATGCCGATTGAAATATCCCCTCGCCCAGTTCATGCGATGTGATAATAAACTTCGGGCCTAAATACTTGAGTAGCGGATACAATTTTCGTGAGAGTCGGTAGGAAAAATTGGGCTCTTGACGTTTTTCTATAGGGTATATATAACCTGGTCTAAACGTATAAAACGAAGTGCCGTACATCTCATTCAAGGCATTCTCGACGGCTCCCTTATCTGTAGCAAACATCATTCTTGAGCTCTCAGTGCGATCTGCTCCTTGCCCAGATAGCAGAGAAAACTTGCCCTGTGGGTTTGCTTTACAATGAAGATCCGCTAGTGCTACAGGCATATCCACTGTGATCTGACGAAATGGCTCACGCTTTACCGCTCCGGTATACACACCTAAACAAAAGAGAACATGATCTACAGAAGGCAGCAAGCTTTTCAATTCTTCTGGGAATTCCAGAAAATCATTTGATAGGATTTCAACTAATTTCTTATCTGAACGTCCACACGTACGTCTACCATAGACCACTATTTTATCGATAGCCTCATTAGTCAATGCCAAGGACAGCACTTGTGAGCCCACCATACCTGTGGCACCTGTTATGAGAATTGTTTTACTCAAGTCCCAGTGCTTTTCGGTTGGCGGCTTTGTCCACGCCGGTGGCGGCAAAGTCGTCGAAGGCGCGGG
Organism: Schleiferiaceae bacterium; assembly: GCA_022424815.1. Taxonomy (GTDB): domain Bacteria; phylum Bacteroidota; class Bacteroidia; order Flavobacteriales; family Schleiferiaceae; genus UBA10364. The sequence goes on from JAKMGS010000025.1 coordinate 8,103, forward strand.
AGGCGACCGGAATAATCCAATCGGCAATATGTTCTGCTCCTTCTCGTGCTCCAGCAGCGCTGTCTTTGAGGCAACATTCCCATTCGAGGACGGCCCAACCGTCGTAATCGTACTGCGCGAGCTTCGCGAAGATGCTTGGGAAGTCTATTTCGCCATCGCCAACGGAACGGAATCTACCGGCGCGCTCGACCCACGGGAGGTAGCCGCCGTACGCTCCGGTGCGGGCATTCGGAGTGAATTCTGCGTCCTTCACGTGGAAGGCTTTGATGCGTTCGTGGTAGCGATCGATGTAACCGAGGTAGTCCATGCCTTGGAGGACGAGGTGCGAGGGATCGTAGAGCATGTTGGCGCGTTGGTGGCCGCCTACTTCGTCGAGGAATCGCTCAAAGGTGGCTCCGTCGTGGAGGTCTTCTCCAGGGTGGATTTCGTAGGCGAGGTCGACGCCACATTCGTCAAAGTGTTGAAGCAGTGGCATCCATCTACGGCCCAATTCTTCAAAGGCCTCCTCCACCAATCCAGCCGGGCGCTGCGGCCACGGGTAGAAATACGGCCAAGCGAGGGCACCGGAGAAGGTCGGGTGTGCAGTGAGGCCGAGGCGCTGTGAGGCGGTGCCGGCGAGTTTTACTTGGTTCACGGCCCATACGGCCCGGGCCTTGGAGTTGCCGTGCACTTCCGCTGGGGCGAAGGCATCAAACTGGGCGTCGAAGGCCGGGTGAACAGCGACGAGCTGGCCCTGAAGGTGCGTGCTCAGTTCGGTAATAGCGATGCCGTGTTCGGCGGCAATACCTTTGAGTTCGTCTGCGGCATCTTGGCTGTTTGCAACCTTTTCTAGGTCGATGAAACGAGCATCCCAAGATGGGATCTGAATGCCTTTGTAGCCTAGGTCGGCGGCCCACTTACAGATGGTCGACCACGAATTGAACGGGGCGACGTCGTCGGCGAATTGGGCCACAAAAATGGCAGGTCCTTTCAGCGTTTTCATAGGGCAGTATACTTTTCAGTTCCGGCGTTGTTGGCCACGATGGCTTCGATGAATTTCATGCCGCGCACGCCGTCTTCAATACCGGGATAATCTAAATGTGGGTGCTGCGCTTGTCCGGCTTCATGGGCGCGAACGTGGGCAGCGAAGTTCTTGTATAGGTTGGCGAATGCCTCGAGGTAGCCTTCCGGGTGGCCGGGAGGTACGCGGTGGTTGGCCAAGCTCATTTCCGAGGTGCCAGGGCCGCCGGTGCGAAGCACGGTCACTGGAGCGTCGAGAGGCATCATGGTGAGGGTGTTGTTGTCCTTTTGCTCCCAGCACAAACCGCCTTTTTCACCATAGACGCGAATCTTGAGGTTGTTCTCTTCGCCGGCCGCGATTTGGGTGGCCATGAGGACGCCGGTGGCGCCGGAGGTAGTGCGGAAGAGCACGGCACCGTCATCGTCGAGGGCGCGGCCGGGGACCACAATGTTTAATTGGGCACAGACCTCAATGAGCTGCTCGCCAGAAATGTATTCGGCGAGGTTGAAGGCGTGGGTGCCGATGTCGCCCATGGCGCCAACTTTCCCGGATTTTGTGGGATCGGTGCGCCACGCGGCTTGGGTTTGGCCTTCGCCTTCGAGGAAGGTGGAGAGCCAGCCCTGTGGGTATTCTACGTAGATCTTGCGGACTTTTCCAAGGGCACCGGAAGCGATCTGGTGCTTGGCCTCTTTGACCATGGGGTACCCTGTGTAGGTGTGAGTCAAACAGAAGAGCCCTTTGGCATTGTTCACCGCTGCTTCAATAGCATAGGCCTCGTCCATGGAGGTGCAGAGGGGCTTATCGAGCACGACGTGGTAGCCTGCTTCGAGCGCCGCGATGGTGGGTGCGGCATGCACATGGTTGGGCGTGGTGATCATAATGACCTGGACACGCTCTTGTGCGGGGCGCTCGAGCTCCGAGGAGAGTAACTCCTGCCAACTACCGTAGGCGCGGTCTTCGGAGATGCCTAGTTCACGTGCCGTTTCCAAACATTTTTCGGGTTTGGAGGAGAAGGCGCCAGCGACCAATTCATAGTCGCCATCTATACGCGCCGCGATGCGGTGTACGCCGCCGATAAAACTACCTGGTCCGCCGCCGATCATGGCAGCACGCAACTTTTGACTCATGGAAAAGCGATTTTGTTGAAGCTCCAAAGTAGTGGAAAATGTCCAATTGACCTTTGTTCGAGGGGTGAGATTTTATGAAAGAATTGGCCACTTCATCCCAAATTTCGTCAATGTTTGCGGATAAAGTGTATTTTAGACACTTCCTAAACACAAAACACTCGAAGCACTATGACTGCAACTACAAGCAACCGTCGTTCTCTCTTTATTGCTAGTTGTGCGAGTTTATTGGTGACCAGTTTGAGTTTTGGTATTCGCGCCGGGATTCTCAATGACCTGGGCGTAGAATTCGAACTCAATGGCTCTGAACTCAGCCGCATTGCAGCCACTGCCTTCTGGGGCTTCCCCGTCAGTATGATTATTGGAGGAGCGTTAGTCGATACGGTGGGTATGAAAAACTTGATGCGCTTGGCCTACATTGGCCACTTCATTGGTATTCTGCTCACCATCTTCGCGGGCGGCTTTTGGTCTCTTTGGATCAGCACACTGTTCATCGGCTTGGCCAACGGTATGGTCGAAGCCGTATGTAACCCTCTTGTAGCCTCTATTTATCCAGAAGAAAAGACCACCAAACTCAACCAATTCCATCTTTGGTTCCCCGGAGGTATTGTCATCGGGTCACTCGTGGCCTTCAGCTTCGGTAAGCTCGGATTGAGCTGGCAAATGATGATGGCCGTAATGTTGCTGCCGACCATTTGGTATGCATGGCAGATGGAGCGCATGGAATTTCCCGTGACGGAGCGTGTGGCGAATAAGGTGTCCAATTCTGACATGTACAAGGCCCTACTCAATCCCTTGTACATCATTATTACCATCGCCATGTTAGGAACGGCTACTTCTGAGCTCTTCATCAACCAATACGTCGATGTACTACTGAAAAGTGTCAGCGACAACGCCATCCTCATCCTACTCATTACCTCAGGGGTGATGACCTTTGGGCGCGGGATTGCGGCTCCGGTGGTGCAGCGTTTCTCCACGACGGGGATGTTGCTCTTTAGCGCAGTGTTCACGACCATCGGTTTGTACATGATGGGAACGATGGAAGGCTCTATGCTGTTCGTGAGTGCCTTCATTTTTGGTATCGGCGTGACCTATTTCTGGCCAACAATGATCGGCTTCGTAGCGACCTACCTCCCTTCCACAGGTGCTGTGGGTATGGCGGTTATTGGTGCTGCGGGAATGTTCGCGGTGAGTATCTATATGCAGTTCATGGGCGGATTCTATGATGAGTTGATGGTCGGGCTTTCAGAGGTGGAAGCCGGTCGCAAGGTCATCATGACGACCCTATATATTCCTGTGGCGTTGATCGCCATCTTCGCAGGAATCCACTTGCACATCCGTCGCAAACATTCGTAAGTGAATAGACGCGATCACATAAAGAAACTCATGACTTTGGGCGCGGCTGCCGCCGCGCCCGGAGCGCTCTGGGCCGGAACGGCCCAGGCGAAAGGAGCGGTCGTGAAGAGCGAGCGCGCTTTCGGCTATAAAAGAAGTGTGAGCCACTGGACAGTGACCGACCTGGATTGGGAGGAACTGTGCGGGTGGTTGGCCGCCGAAGGGATAGAGGCGGTTGATTTGGTGGGACCAGAGAATTGGCACCACCTAAAAAAGCACGGACTGGATAGCAGCATGTGCAACGGTGCTGAATTGAATTTGGTCGATGGGTTCATTCATGCCGAATTCGAAGGGGTGCTGCACGAACGCTACCGTGAAATGATTCCGCGCGTGGCGAAAGCCGGCTATACCAACCTTATTTGCTTCAGCGGAAATCGCCGCGGGTTGAGTGAGGAGGCCGGGATGGAGCAAGCCGTGCAGTCGTTGACCCCAATGGTCAAACTGGCCGAGGAACACGGGGTGGTACTGCAGATGGAGCTGTTTAACAGCATCGTCGACCACCCGGACTATATGGCAGACAGCAGCAGATGGGGTGTGGAGCTGGCCAAGAAATTGGACAGTCCTTCCTTTAAACTGCTCTACGACATCTACCACATGCAAATTATGGAGGGGAACTTGGTGGCAAACATCAAGGAGAATCACCACTATTATGGGCACTACCACGTGGCGGGAGTGCCGGGCCGCAATGAGCCGTGGAGCGATCAGGAGATCAACTACCCGGCGGTGATGCAGGCCATTGATGCCACCGGTTTTGAAGGATATGTCGCGTTGGAGTACGTATTCAAGGAGCCGTTGAAAGAGAGCATGCGCCGCAGCTACAACGAATTTATTCGGTAGGATGGCGGCCTTTAGTACAGATAGAAACACCTAACTTAGACAACGTTAACTCAACTCACTCATGGCAGAAAACACAATGCATTACGATGCCATCGTAGTAGGCTCCGGTATTTCCGGGGGCTGGGCGGCGAAAGAGCTCACTGAAAAAGGCCTCAAGGTCTTGATGTTGGAGCGCGGACGCAACGTCGAGCACATCAAGGATTACACCACCACGAACATGGATCCATGGGAATTCCCGCACCGCGGAAAGCCCACCACCGCGCAGAAAGATCGCAACCCGGTGTTAAAGCGTGATTATCCATTGAACGAACTCAACCCGCACTTCTGGGTGGACGACCAAGATTGTCCGTACACGGAGAAGAAGCGCTTTGATTGGTATCGCGGCTACCACGTCGGCGGACGTTCACTCATGTGGGGGCGTCAGAGCTACCGCTGGAACCGCGAGGATTTCTTAGCTAATGAGAAAGAGGGCATTGCCACGCCGTGGCCTATTGGTTACGACGATATGGCCCCTTGGTACGAGCACGTGGAGCGCCATGCCGGTTTGAGCGGGTCTCATGAGGACATGGACGTCTTACCGGACAGCGTGTACCTGCATGCGATGGACCTTAATTGTGTCGAGAAGACCGCTGCGGAGCGCATCCGAAAATCTTTTGATGAGAAGCGCCGATTGATCATTGGCCGTACCGCAAACATTGCCGTGCCGCACAAAGGCCGTACGGGTTGTCAGTACCGCAACAAATGTTGGTTGGGCTGTCCTTACGGCGGCTACTTCAGCACGCAATCCTCTACTCTTCCAGCAGCCCTGGCCACTGGGAATTTGACCTTGCGCCCACACAGTATCGTGAAGGAATTGATCTACGATAAAGACGGTAAGAAGGCCAAAGGGGTAATCGTTTTGGATGCCGAGACGAACATGACTTACGAATACACAGCACCTATCGTGTTCTTGAACGCTTCAGCGTTGAACTCGACTTGGATCTTGATGAACAGCGCCACCGACGTTTGGGAAGGCGGTTTGGGATCGAGCTCGGGCGAGCTGGGCCACAACTTGATGGACCACCACTTCCGCGTGGGAGCAGGCGGCCGTTGGGAAGGCGATGAAGATAAATACTACTTCGGCGGACGTCCGACCGGATTCTACATTCCACGATTCCGAAATTGGGGAGACGATAAGCGCGACTACTTGCGTGGATTCGGGTACCAAGGTTCTGCATCACGCAGTGACTGGCGCCGTGGGGTACGTGAGATGGGAATTGGGGCAGATTTCAAAGACAGCATTAGCAGACCGGGTTCATGGAGCATGGGAATGACGGCGTTTGGAGAAGTATTGCCTTACCACGAAAACATGATCAGCCTCGACAAGACCCGCACGGACAAGTGGGGATTGCCGGTATTGGCCATCGATGCTGAGCTCAAGGAAAATGAATTCAAGATGCGTGAAGACATGAAGCAGGATGCTGTGGATATGTTGGAGGCGGCAGGGTTCAAAGATGTATATGCCTTCGAAAGCGACTACGCCCTCGGAATGGGAATCCATGAGATGGGAACGGCGCGAATGGGAACGGCACCAACAAACTCTGTGTTAAACAAGTGGAACCAAGTTTGGGATGCTCCGAACGTCTTCGTGACGGACGGTGCCGCAATGACTTCGGCTTCATGTGTGAACCCATCATTGACTTACATGGCCATGACTGCACGTGCTGCGGACTACGCCGTGAATGAATTGAAAAAAGGTAACCTCTAAAGCACTGACCATGGAAAATAAAGATTTGACCCGCAGACAAATGGTACAACGCATGGCACTTGCAATCGGAGGTACGCTGGTAGCGCCAACAGTTTTATTGGAAAGCTGCTCCTTTGATCCGGACACCACCACGGCAGGACCTGCGCGATTGGCCATGTTGGATGCCATCGCTGAAACCATCATCCCGCGTACCGCAACAGCTGGGGCACGTGATGCACGCACTGGTGCCTTCATCGATGTGATGATTCGCGATTGTTACTACCCGGATATGCAAGAGAAGTTGAACGCCAGTATTCAAGAGATCGCGGTAGAAGGCAAGAAAGCCATCGGCCGTCCTTTTGAAGAAGCCACTCAGATGGAGCGCGAGGATTTCCTTCGCGGCTACGACGAGGCGGCGCATGAAGATGGCGACCACTTCTTCCGCACCATTAAGGATTTGACCTTGCTGTGCTACTTCACTTCGGAGGAAGCTGCAGCTGATGGTGTGGTGAACTACAATCCAGTACCTACCCGCTATGATGGATGTGCACCAGTGGATGAAAACACCAAGGTGTTCTACGCCAACATATAATTAAATATCAATCAAATAAAAAAGCCAGAACTTTAGAGTTCTGGCTTTTTTTATCCGTTTTGATTCAAGATTAAAATAATCCTGCTCCGAAAAACAGACGTATTGGGCCAATGCCTAGGGCTGCTAAGCAAAGTACAAGTGCAATCAATGCCTTGTTTCTAACGTCTTCGTCTTTTGAGTCCTCTTGAGTAAGAACTATACCATTCATTATTAGGCCTGCTAGGGCTAATGGAAAATTAATCCAATTCATCCAGCCTAGACATGGGAAAAGACCTACAACGAATAGGCCGAACGCGACGATTCCAATGATAAAACTGATTTTAGACATAGTTTCAAAGTTGGTTTATGATTGATTGAATGTAATCAATTATTCGTATCAGTTGTTGCTTCTTTTCAAGAATTCTTTGAGGCTAAGGCCCACAGAGAAAATACTATTCAATAGAATAATCAGAAATAGAGGGATACTACCTCTATTTAATAACGTGGCTGTCTTAAGGTTCAAATTTGTTATTTCTATGAACGCACGAGTCATACCACAGAGAGAGCATTCCTTATTAAACCTTGCTACAGAATAGCATGTTGGGGTCGCTTCCAATACCGTATTTGAATCAAAAAATAGCGGGAAGATAATTGTGATAAAAAGCAATGCAATGGAGCCCCATCTCCACAACTCTTTTAACATCCTTATTTCCAGAGGATCTAGTGTAATCATATTCAAGTGCCGCAGAGTAAGGTTTAGTCAATGTTGTCCAAACACAATTTACGCAATCCTTCATGAAGGTATGAACTCAATGGCTTGGAAGAAATGGAATTGGTTTCTGAAAATGAACCTAGGGAGTGTTTTGATTATATATACCCCATTGAAGTGATTTTCAACGGCGACACCTTAACCGTAAGTGATTACAATCACTATAAAGATCTTCATGCGAGATGTGACGAAATCTTTTCTGAATTCACTCCTGGTCTCGATCCAAAAGGGCGTGATTCGAACAATAGAGTTCCTAACGGCAAAGGTCATTCCTCCTCATCAACGAATGCTTACGGAGATTGTCCTCGTGACAATGATCCGTGGTGTGGTGAAATGATATTCCCAATAACCATCGAAAATGTTCCCGGTCTTGAAGGAGAGATCATTGTCGGGAATGATAGTACACTTCAGTACTATCGATGGATAGTTTGCGATTAATTGTGCTAACGATACCTCTAAGTCGTAGATTTCGAAAAACCCGGTCCTACACAAGACCGGGTTTTTCATTATAAGTGTAAGCCGCATTCCGTTTTAGGGCTATTATTCCACCGGCCCTTTCGTCCTTTGCCGGGTTTTGTACAATGGGTACACCCAATACTAAAATATCCTTTGGTTTGAAGAGGATGGAAAGGCAATAAGTGATCCTTGATATAGGCCTCTCGTTGCTCGCGACTAACGTCTAATAAAGGATAGAATTTTAATATTCCTCCTCGCTCTTCAAAAATATCTAAGGTAGATCGTCGGTCGCTTTGCCAGCTCATTAAACCACTTACCCAAACCTTATGCGACTCTTTTAGCTTTTCTAAAGGCTCTACTTTGTTAATGGTGCAGCAATAATCTGGATCCTTGGTCCAAGTTTTATCTGTAGTAGTAAACTCGTGCTTCCAATCCTCGGCCTTGACCTCTCGAACTTGGAGATTGTAGACCTTGGTAAGGTATTCCTTGTAAACTAAGGTTTCCTCAAAGTGATAGCCGGTGTTAATGAATAGTACCTCTTGTTCGGGCTGATACACCGAGAATAAATGCAATAAATATGCACTTGTGGCGGCAAACGAACTGGTCAGCATGACCTCCTCCCGGGTAAATATTCGATAGAGTTCGGTGATGCGTTGCTCGGGTTGAAGCAATCTGAATTTCGCGTTAAGCTCTTTGAGATCGAGATCAGTAGTTGTTTCGGACATTTTTTACAGGGGAATTACAAAACGTGACAAATATCACGCTTTTTCGTTGAAAAATTATTGTTCGCTCACTCAATTGGCCCCCGCGTTCATCTTATTTTTAATCAGTGCTTTACCCAAGTACTTATTTTTAGTTTTATACGAACACAATACTCGTTTTATGAAAAAACGGTTCCTATTCTGCCTTGGATTGGCCTTTTTTGGATGGACCAATTCTACTAGTGCCCAAACCATTTCTGTGGCAGGCAGTTCCTTATCGTTCGACGACCCCATCACCTCGAATCCGTCCACAGCAGTGGGTGGATTTTGTGTTTATAATGATGTAGTTACTATCGGTACCACCTCTTATGATGCCATTGTTTCTATTGACGGTATAACAAATGCCCTTATCTCGGACTTCGATCTCGATAATACCGTGAACGGTAATACATCCGAACACTTCAGCCCTTCTGTACTTTGGACCGGATCGAATGGTTTGGTTCGCTATACGATCCAATTCATCGAAGACGGTACCGCCGCATCACCCGTTCCCGCAACCTTAGGAGATTTTTTCCTCACAGCTTGGGACCTCGATGCAG
>JAKMGS010000211.1 GCA_022424815.1 Schleiferiaceae bacterium
ATAGTAGGCCTAGGAAGAACTTGCCGTCAAACTTGATGGCCACCTCTTGTCCAAATTTAACAGGTTCAACATAGACCTTTCGCACAATGTGTAAGGCCGTATATGCCAGGGCACCGCTGAGGGAATCGGTCAGTAGGTATGCCCAGAATTGGACCCTTTCTATGCGCTTCGAATAACTCAATACAACAGTTTAATGTTATCAATATACGTTGTAGTTGTGTCCTGAGAAGTGTTGATGCTTCCGAAGAACAGGTGGTAATCTTGTGCGGCGGGGTACGCACTTACTTCAGTAACGAGGTTGATATATACTTTATTCCATTCATCGTTCGGAAATAGGGTAACCACGGGGGCCTGAATGCTTTGCAGCGGTTCGTTTGCAAAAATTCCGAAGGTCAGTGCCACGTCGGTTTTATAATTAATTTCCATCCACACATTTGCGCCGTATTTAGGCAAATCAAAAGCTTGTAAGGTCTTGAATTCCCCACGCGTCATAGGAGGCAGCACATATTTCCCGCTCTTATTGGGCCATTCACCATCAATATTCAACGCCTCGTCGATCGCAGCGGTCAATTGCAATGTAGTATCGCTCTTGATAGTGTGCACATAATTCAAGCCGACGTCGTCGAAGTCTTCCAAAACTTCTAAGGTATATGTCGTATTGTATTCGAAGGTGGTCCTAGTAGTGGCCACATTTTTAGTGCTTTGAGGTGCCAAGTCCCACGTTACGCTATTTGGAGAGAGCATTTCGTATTGGTTGCGCTGTGCGTACGAACCATTGAGATTTACGCCTGGGATGAACCGAATGGTGGTGTTCTCTCGGGCAAAGACCGGAATGGTGCACGGTGGAGTGAAAGCGCCCATTTGCTCTCCATCTTGTTCGATCCAAAGTGTGGTCAATTTTGAAGAAGCGGTGCCTTGGTTTGCCTTGGGCGCGACCATGAGGGTATCTACGGTGAGGTAGGCGACTTCGGGTGCAGGTTGGACGTCGCAGCTTTGTAGGTGCAATGCGAGGACGGCGATGGCCAAGACGAGGCTGTTTCTCATGGAATTCAAAGGTAATGATTGGGGTCCAATTCTATTTTGTTAAAAACAACCCTTATTTAGTTCGGAGAATCCCTATCCAAGCGCGTAATTTCAACCTTGTGAAAATGACCGATTCCTCCATTCATCAAGGCCAGCGCACCATTTTATGCAATACCTTAAAAGAGAAGGGTATAGCTGGAGATCTTGTATTGCAGGCGATGAATATAATCCCAAGGCATTGGTTTTTGGAAAGTGGTTTTCACCAGCATGCCTATCAAGATAAAGCCTTTCCCATCGCTGCAAATCAGACCATTTCTCACCCGTCCACGGTGGCTTGGCAAAGCGAATTATTAGAAGTGGAACGGGGGCAAAAAATCCTCGAAATAGGTACGGGAAGTGGTTATCAGGCGGCGGTCTTGTGTGAGTTAGGCGTGAAGCTCTTCACCATTGAACGTCAGAAGGAACTCTTCGATTTCTCTCAACACATGCTGGAAATCTTAGGGTACCGAGCGGAACAAAAGTTTGGCGATGGATTCAAAGGCATGCCTGTTTTTGCGCCATTTGACCGAATTATCGTTACCTGCGGCGCACCCTATGTGCCCAAAGAACTCCTCAAGCAATTAAAGCCCGGAGGAATTATGATCATCCCTGTAGGTGAGGGCACACAAAAGATGGTGCGAATTCAGAAAAAAACCGACGGCACCTTTGTTCAAAAGGTGTTGGGAGATGCAGCCTTCGTTCCAATGCTCAAAGACCGCGAGTAACGTACCTTTGCGGTATGAAATCTGTGGAGATCAAAAATAAACGCGCCAAGTTCGATTATGAATGGCTGGACACTTACACCGCGGGACTACAACTGGTAGGCACCGAAGTGAAGAGTATTCGCATGGGTAAGGCGTCCATTGCGGAAGCGTATTGCTATATGACCGGCGGTGAACTTTTCATCAAGGGCATGAACGTGACGGAATGGTCCCACGGTAACATCTTCAACCACGATCCCATCCGCGAACGCAAGCTGCTCTTG
>JAKMGS010000105.1:0-5597 GCA_022424815.1 Schleiferiaceae bacterium
GCTTGAGTCAACACTGCTTGTCCATCGATCATCACATCCACACGGCCATCAGCATCCAGCTGGAAGGTCTTGTCGTGTGAGCCATATTCCTCTGCCTTCTGTGCCATCAAGCCGACGTTGCTCACGCTACCCATGGTCGTTGGATCCAATGCGCCATTCTCTTTGCAGAAGTCCATGGTCGCTTGATAGATGCCGCTGTACGAACGGTCAGGAATGACAGCTTTCGTATCGCGCGGCTGTCCGTTTTTATCCCACATGCGTCCTGAGGTGCGAATCATGGCTGGCATAGAGGCGTCGATGATTACATCTGAAGGAACGTGCAGGTTGGTGATGCCTTTGTCGCTGTTGACCATGGCCAAATCAGGTCCATTCTCAATAGCGCTAGCAAGGGCGGCTTCAATTTCATTGCGCTGGTCTGCAGGTAGGGTCGCGATCTTCGCGTACACATCGCCCAATCCATTGCGGACATCAACCCCCAATTTTTTGAAGGTCTCCCCGTATTTCTCGAACACCTCGGCGAAATAAACTTCTACTGCGGCACCGAAAAGAATAGGGTCGCTGACCTTCATCATTGTCGCTTTCATGTGCAATGAGAACAATACACCTTGTTCCTTGGCGTCTTTGATTTGCTCTGCTATGAAGGTTTTTAGGGTATTCATGCTGATGGCAGAAGCATCGATCACTTCACCAGCTTGCAGGACGATGCCTGATTTTAAGGTTTTTGTGGTGCCGTCGGCGGCAGTGAATACGATATCGGCTACACACGGTGCTGCGATGGTAGTACTCACTTCTGAACCATAGAAATCGCCTTGGCTCATGCTGCTCACGTGGCTCTTGCTATCTGCGGTCCAATGACCCATGCTGTGTGGGTGCTTGCGGGCGTAATTCTTTACGGCTTTCGGGGCGCGACGGTCGCTGTTTCCTTCACGGAGTACAGGGTTCACCGCAGATCCCTTGATTTTATCGTAACGGCCTTTGATGGCCACTTCTTCGTCATTTTTAGGCTCCTCAGGGTAGGATGGTACGGCGAAACCGGCCGCTTGTAGCTCAGCGATGGCCGCCTTTAACTGCGGGATTGAGGCACTAATGTTTGGAAGCTTGATAATGTTGGCTTCCGGAGTTTTTGCCAACTCACCTAATTCTGCGAGGGCATCGCCCATTTGCTGATCCCCGGTAAGGAAGTCAGGGAAGGTCGCAAGGATGCGTCCGGCCAAGCTGATATCGCGTGTTTCCACATCGATGCCTGCTTTGGCGGTGAAGGCTTTAACAATAGGCAAGAAGCTGTAGGTAGCTAATGCCGGTGCTTCGTCTGTTTTCGTGTACAGAATTTTAGACATAATCAGAGTGTGTTTGCGGGCGCAAATATAATGCGCAGCGCTTCAAGGTTAAACCCTTCTATTGGAACTTAGCAACCTTCTCTTCGTTGCTTAATCTATTCTCTCCCAGGTGGTATTGAACGTTGAGTAGAAATTCCCGGGTGGTTTTGAGGTTTTGAAGTTCTGTGACCAATTCATTTATCTCGTCCTGTTCCCCTTCAACACTGGTGCCAAACGGCCCCACGCTATAACGAACACCCGAAGCTTGGATGATAGCGATGGCTTCATCCACTCGGTCCATGGGGGAGTCGCTGTGTAGCGGAATGAATTGGATTTGAGCACTAATGGTCATTAGATGGGCATTTGAATGAAGGAACCAATAAAGGTGGAGAGCGCCATAATCAAGGTGCTCCAAATGGTGATACGCAATACTGCCTTTTTCACGCTGGAACCGCCCAAGGCTGCGCTGGCACCACCTAACAATGCGAGGAAACTCACGGAGAACAAGTATTCAATCCAGAACAATTGCTCGAGTGGAAACAGGAAAATGAGTAAGAAGGGGAGACCGCCGCCTACCAAGAAGCTCAGCGCACTGGCCCCTGCGGCTTCCAACGGATTGGCCGAGGTGATTTCATTAATGCCTAACTCGTCTCGGGCGTGAGCGCCTAATGCATCGTGTTCGTGTAATTGGCGTGCGACCTCTGCGGCAGTCTCGGGCTTGAGCCCGCGACGAACATAGATCTTGGCCAATTCCTTTTCCTCCAACTCTGGCATTTCTTCCAACTCACGAGCTTCTCGTTCTAGATCGGCTTGTTCGATATCTGCTTGTGAACTCACACTGACATATTCTCCAGCGGCCATGCTCAATGCCCCGGCCACGAGACCGGCCAGTCCTGCAATGAGGACGGGGTCTTTGGTGGTGCTGGCGGATGCCACGCCCACAACAATGCTGGACACACTGAGGATCCCGTCATTAGCCCCTAATACTGCAGCACGTATCCAATTTGATCTGTTAACGTAATGCTTTTCTAGCTCTTCACTCATGGCAGGTAATGGATGATGAATATCAATTCGTTGGTTATGGTATCTAAGGTAGCGAACCACTGGTGATCCTTCCTAGTGCCATTGGCAGAAAAAAGGTGGTCTCCGGTGTATTCGAAATAGGTGGCAGCATATTTAGCCTTGTCCTTCCCTGATTTATGCAATTGAAAGCTCACCTTCCGCTGCGTTGGAGAGAGTTCGCAATAATTGCGAGTGATCTTGGGGATATCTATTCCAGTGCGGAGTTCAATGTGGTCAATGTTGAATTGGTCACAATCCATACTCCAATAAATTTCCTTGGCGAGGGATTGGCAACCCTTCATGAGTAAAAGGGGGATTGCGAAAATTATGGCAATGATGAGTAGTATTCGAGCAGTTTTGTTGCGATTCATTCAGATAGTTTAGGCCCTGTCTAGTTGTTATGCAGTGCGTAGGCGTTTAGCGTAATCGCAATACTTAGCCACACCACGTAAGGAGTAAGTAGCCAGGTAAGCTGTGGCAGATAGGGCTTTGCCTTGATGGCCATGAAGCCAACTACAAAGACCAACAGGATGATTTCTATCAAAGCGATTCCCATCCAATGCAGGTCGAAGAAAAGTGGATTCCAAAGGATGTTCAGGACCAATTGGACCCCATAAATCCATAAAATGGTCTTGTTAAGTGCTTCAATTTGAACGGCTTTGTTCATGAAAATGCTTAAACAGATCATGATCAAGGTCCAAGACGCACCAAAAACCCAACCCGGAGGCGTCCACGGCGCCTTATTGAGGTTGGTATACCAACTGCCCATGGGGCCTTCGCCCATCAGGTAACTGCCCAACGCCAGGGCACCAAAATTCAAAACGAAAAAGAGGAGGAGTCTCAATATTAAACCATTAACATGATGATTGCGAGGATAATACCTCCCAAAGTAAACCAAAGCCCTTTCTTGAACATAGGTGATTTTGGTACGAACATAAAGAAGGCACTAACGGCAAAGAAGAATAGCGACGCCCCAAAAAATATATTGAAGTAGTACAACGGATCATTAGTAGTCGCTTTGTGCAAGTTTATGATCTTATCCAGCCAACCGGGTAATTCTTTGGCGGTGAATTTCGCTTCTCCAGTCTCAGGATTGTAAGCACCTTGCTCAAAAACTAACATGGTGCCGTCGTTATCAATTATTTCAAGGTCGCGAATTCTCAAGGCACGGCCCAGTGTTTCTTCGGTGAGGCCTGTTTCGACGGTGATTTCTTTTTGAATCTCTTGTTTGAAGGTATCGGTATTTCTAAAAATCAGGGTAATGCCTGAAACGGCATAAATCATCATGATTCCGGCAAGGAAAAAGCCGAGGTAGCGGTGGAGGATTCTAAAGGTCATGTAGTTTATTCCAAAGTGTTTCCAAATATACTTTTTTAAGATTGGCCGTTCCATTCCTGGTAAAATTGATCCAAGAATGCTTCCATAAAGCCGTGCCTTTGTTCGGCTATTCTTTTTCCGCTCACGGTATTCATTAAATCCTTGAGCAGGAGCAGTTTTTCATAAAAGTGATTGATGGTGGGCGCAGTCGATTTCTTGTATTGTTCCTTGGTCATATTAAGGTTCGGAGTGATAGATGGATCGTAAATAGCTCGGTTTTTAAATCCCCCATAGTTGAAGGTACGCGCAATCCCAATGGCACCGATGGCATCAAGACGGTCGGCATCCTGGACGATGTGGAACTCAATGCTGTGATCCTCATGTTCGTTGGCGCCGCCTTTGTAGCTGATTGCACGAATGATCGAGGTGATGCGATCAACGCGGTCCAGAGGATAGTTTTGGGAACGAAGCCAGTTTGCGGCTGTTTTGGGTCCAATTTCCTCATCACCCCCATGAAACTTTGAATCTGCGATGTCGTGGAGAAGCGCAGCTAACTGGACCAATTCCATATCACAATCCTCCTCCTTAGCAATGAGCATCGCATTCTTCCAAACCCGTTCGATGTGGAACCAATCGTGCCCGCCCTCGGAGTTTTTAAGTGCGGTTTTGACATATTCTATTGTAATCTGGATGATACTGGATGACATTGTATTGGTACCTTTTTAACTAATTGATAATCAGGGATATGTTATTTATTTTTTATAACTTAGAATTGAACAAAACCATTTTAGTCATGAAAAAATTTTTACTCTTCATTTTTTCCGTCTCAGGAAGTATGTTGTTTGGACAGACCTTAACTATGCCTTCTATTCCATCATCAGGCGTCACTTATGCGGTAACTATTAAAGCTGATACAGTACCTCATCCTAGCCAAGGTAATTGGGATTTTTCCAATATTACTACAGATGCAACTGGAACCATCGAATTTGAACCTATTTCTTCAACTTCGTATTCTAGTAATTATCCAAATGCAACCCATGTCAAGTACGAAGATGGCGGAACATTTTTTTTAGGATATGATACGGATGAATATACTTTTCACGGAGAAATTAGTGTAATTACAACCTCGTATCAGAATCCACTGATCCTCCATACCTATCCATTCGCAATTGGTGATTCTCACTCAGATTCAGAATTAGACATCTCCTTTACTTGTAATGGCTGTCCACCATATATGGAGAGAGATGATGCCGTATACTCTGAATCATTATCCTCAGGAACTTTAACTATGCCAGACGGTACAGTTCATAATTCTGCCACGCTTGTGTATACTACACGAACTTGGAATGATGGTCAAGCGGGGTCTAATACCTGTAATTTATTCCTTGAGCAATGGCACTGGTGGGTGGCTGGTTATCCCATGCCTGTTGCTCAAACCGTTGAATTGTCTACAACAGGGCCATGTCCACCAAATGTTGGTTATAGGCAATCTAAGTTCTTGGTTGGAAACCCATTTGCCATTGATGAAAATAATAATGTTTCGGCCATGATATATCCTAATCCCGCTCAAGAATATATAGAGCTATTCAATCTTGTGAATGACGAATTAGAGATTAGAATTTCAGACATGTCGGGTAGAATACTCATTGAAACGGTCGTTTCTAAACAATCTAACAGGATTAACATTGAGTCTTTACCAGCTGGAATGTTCATACTCACAACAGTGGACGACAATCAAAGCGTCCATAGGTTCATGAAAAAATAGCCTTAATGATTTTGTAGGGCGCCTCCTTTCCATAAGTGAGGCGCTCTGTTTTTGGTGAAACATTAATACTTATTTTGGTGCTATGTAAACCTAAGCACAATGAAAAGAATTTTCCTCCTGGCCGCACTATGTTGTGG
>JAKMGS010000105.1:5607-5984 GCA_022424815.1 Schleiferiaceae bacterium
ATGTTGTGGTATCACTGCCCAAAGTCAAAGCAATAATGCCTTACACTTCGACGGCTCGGACGACTACATCAGCACCACAAAATCCAGCATACAAGGTAATGCAGCGCGCTCTTTCGAGGCGTGGATCAGAACAGACGAGAATTGTGTTCCAGGCGCCGCAGGTGGCGTTCAGCAGGTCATTGCGGATATGGGGACTTTCGTAATTGGGAAGCGATTTACGTTCAATTTACTTTGGTCAAATTCTATTCGTCTTGAGATCGGCGGTTCTGGGGTGAGTGGCACCACCGCAGTGAACGATTCTTTGTGGCACCACGTTGCAGCGGTATACAATCCGAACTCCGCAAAAACAGTGGAATTATTTGTGGACGGCGTGAGCT
>JAKMGS010000212.1 GCA_022424815.1 Schleiferiaceae bacterium
CCTGAAATGCCCTTGGGCATTGTACCTGATGCAGGAGCTCTTCAGCGCCTACCACGTCTTATCCCTCACAATATAGCCATGGAAATGTTTTTATTGGGGCGTCGTATGACAGCCACAGAGGCTGCGCATTATGGTTTGGTTAATAAGGTTGTTCCCAAAGAGCAGCTCATGGACGCAGCCCGCGAATGGGCAGCCTCAATCGCCTGGTCAGCGCCGTTAGCAATGCAGTCTGTTAAGGAAGTGCAACGCGAAATTGAATGTGTGCCTTTAGAGAAAGCATTTCATAAAATGCGTACTGATCCAATGCCCATATATCGAAAGATGCTCCAGTCGTCCGATGCCAAAGAAGGCGTTGCCGCATTCGTAGAAAAACGTAACCCAAATTTTAAAGGTGAGTGATGTATTCCGATCCCAATTCTGTAAAGCGTATTTCAAGTCTTGGGGCAGGGCCAATTGGTGGAGGTTGGACTGCGCATTTTCTAGCTCGCGGATATGATGTTACTGCGTATTTGCATGATAAGAGTGAAACTAATTCATTTATGGCTATTTTAAAAACAGCTTGGGTTAGCCTTGAGGAGTTAGGACTTGCACCCGGTGCATCGATGGATAGATTGCGCATCGTGACTGATTTGGAAGAAGCGCTTGAGGGTGCTGATTTCGTACAGGAAAGTGGTCCAGAGCGGCTTGAGGTCAAGCAAGAATTATATTCAGAAATGGGAAGAATCTTACCTCCATCAATCATTATCGGATCCTCAACTTCTGGGTTAATGATGAGTGATATTCAGTCTGATTGTTCAACGCCGGAGAGAACAGTTATTGGTCACCCTTTTAACCCGCCTTACCTTTTGCCTCTGGTTGAAATTGTGGGTGGAAAGAGGACTGCGCCTGAGGCAGTTGTCTGGGCTGGAGAATTTTATAAGGCCGCAGGCAAGGCTCCATTGATGATGAAAAAAGAAATTCCAGGATTTGTTGCTACTCGCCTTCAGGAGGCTTTATGGCGTGAAGCTTTACATATGGTTGCCAACGATGAGGCTACACCAGAGGATATAGACAATGCTCTAATGAATGGACCAGCACCTCGCATGGCAGCGCAAGGCCAATGTATGGCTTTTCACGTGGCATGTGGTACAGGAGGAATGGCCACAAATTTGGATCAGTTTGGGCCAGCACTCAAACTACCTTGGACAAGACTGGAGGCTCCTGAACTCACTAAAGAGTTGAGGGATAGGATGGTTGATGGCTGCAATGCAGTGGCTAAAGATAAAGCGTTTGAGGATATGGTCGCTCAGCGTGACCGGGAAATTGTTGGAGTTTTAAATGCCTTACGTCAAGCTCGTCTGATGTGATCTTTGGGCGGGGTGCCATTTAAGGTATCAAGGAAATCTGAGAGGGAACCTGGCCAAGTAGGTGCCGGTTCTTCTTTCGGCCAAGCTTCCCGATAATCTGAGGGCCGCCGTCCAAAAAACTTTCCAAAAGAAAAGGCGAAATGTGACATTGTATTAAACCCAGAAGCCGTGGCTATTTGCCGGATGCTCATATCTGTGGAGATTAGTAGTAAGCGTGCGTTTTGCAAACGCTTCAACAAACCAAACTGTACTACTGTACATCCAACATTTTTCTTGAATTGCCTTTCCAATTGGCGTTGCGAAACACCTAAAACCTTTGCAATCTGTGGTACTGTTAGCGGCTCTTCTATATTATTTTCGATTAAGGTCATTGCTTCGCGCAGTAGCGGACGCATCGTTTCGGTACTACGTCCCATTGTGCTGCGCTGAGGAGAAGCCGCAGACCGAATTGGGTGATGCAGCATCTGATCTGCAATCTCACCAGAAAAGCTACTTCCATTGATCTCTTCAATTAGGCGCAGCATTAAATCTACCCCTGCTAATCCGCCCGAACATGTCATTACTTTACTGTCGAGTGTGAATAGGCTCTCTTCCACTTCGACACGATCAAAGTTTTCTTTAAAACCATTGAGCCATGACCAGTGTATAGTAGCTGACTTCCCGTCCAATAAACCAGCTCGGGCCACAAC
>JAKMGS010000026.1 GCA_022424815.1 Schleiferiaceae bacterium
GCCTCCGACAGCCATCTCTTCTACAGGTAATACCACTACGAGTGTGACTTTGAGTTGGACCACAGGCGGTGCAACGAATTGGCAAATTGAATATGGACCGGTTGGGTTCACACCAGGTGCTGGGACAATCGTTTCAGCCACTACGAATCCATTCACAGTGACCGGGTTGAGCTCGGCGACCTACTATGATTTCTACGTTCGCGATTCTTGTGGCGCTACGGATGTCAGTGATTGGGCGGGTCCAATTACTGCACCAACAGCTTGTGGAACCGCATCAGCACCGTACTTCGAAAACTTCGATAACGGCTTCGTAGGCGGAACGGATAGCAACCAAGGCCACAACATCGGTGCAACCATCAGCCCATGTTGGTCACGAACGGATACCGATACGAACTACCGTTGGGGTGGACGCGACGGTGGTACAGCCACCTTTGGAACAGGTCCAAATGGTGATCATACTAGTGGATACGGAAACTATGTGTACACCGAAGCGAGTTTCTCGACCGGTACGCCAGTGGCTATGTTGACTTCACCAAGTATCGACTTAAGCGCCCTCACCACTCCTGAAATGCATTTCTGGTACCACTTATTTGCCCAAAACGGTTCTCAGGGAACGCTTATTTGGAGTATCCAGGATGTGAGTGCAGGTACCTGGGTAGATCTCGATTCTATTTCGGGCAACCAGGGCAACCAGTGGGTTGAGGTCGTAGAGGACCTTAGTGCATATGCGAATAAGACGGTCAAGATCAAGTTCACCTCTAAAAAATCCAGCGGTGCTACGGCTCAGCAAGGGGATATCGCACTCGATGATCTGAGTATTGTAGAGGCGCCTTCTTGCCCTGACCCATCGGCGCTAAGTGCAACTTCTACCTCACCCACTGAAATTGAATTGAGTTGGACTACTGGTGGTGCTACAGCTTGGCAAATCGAGTATGGCCAAGCCGGATTTGTCCCGGGTAATGGTACCATCGTGAATGTCACTACTAACCCATATACAGTCACTGGACTTACTTCTGGGGTAACTTATGATTTCTACTTACGCGATTCTTGTGGTGCATCTGATTTCTCAGATTGGATAGGTCCAGCCACAGCGACAACATTGACATGTGTTGGTGGATGTACCTATGATCTTGAGCTGACGGATACTTTCGGTGTTGGATGGTCAGGGAATAATCAAGCTACGGTATTCCATGAATTAAAAATTACCGCGGGAACAACTGTCTATTCATTTACGATGAGCAATACTTCAGGTGCTTTGGGCTCTAGCGAAACCTTCTCCTTCAACGTTTGTGATGGCGACACCCTCTATATAGAGTTCATCGACAACGGTAACTGGGAGAGTGAGTGTGGATATACATTAACAGACCCTAACGGTATAGTAGTTTCAACTGTCGCAGGTGCGGCGAATGCCAACCAAGCGGGAGCGATGACAGCAGGTGTGAAGTATCAAGGATCTGCAAATTGTTCTTCTCCATGTCCAGCTCCTGTAGCGGCATTCTCTTCAACAGACACCTATTTGTCTGTGGACTTTGATGCTACTGCGTCTACCGGTACGGGATTGACTTACGATTGGGATTTCGGCGACGGAAATACGGGTACTGGAGACCTAACCACGCACCTTTACGGAGCGGGTGGTACCTATGTGGTTGACCTGACCATCACGGATTCTTGTGGTCAATCGGTGAACCTAACGGATACTATATTGATTTGTGAGGAACTCATCCCAGCGGTGGTGTATTCACAAAGCCAATTCACGGTGAACTTCGATGCTTCGGTGATTCCAGGAGCGACATCCGCAGATTGGGATTTCGGGGACGGAACCACCGGGACAGGATTAACGCCGGCTCATTCGTACAGTGGCTCGGGCACCTTTGCGGTCGATGTTACTGTATATAATGATTGTGGCGATCAAGCCGATACCACATTGTACATCACTATTTGCGTGCAGCCAGTAGCGAATTGGACCGCGACAATCTTGAGCGCAGGCGGTGGAGGTATGCAGGTCCAATTTGACGGTACCTCAAGCACAGGCGGAAATGCCTTCCAGTGGAACTTCGGTGACGGTAATACCAATACCACTTCGAATTACCCAGTACATACCTATGCTACGCCATCGACGGCTTATGTGGTATCACTCACCGTATACAATGCTTGTGGGGATTCCGATACCAAAACAGGCGTTTTGGGTGAGAACCTTGGGGTAGAGGATATGGACCTAGGTCAATGGACTATTTTCCCTAATCCGGTTCGTACCCAGTTGACCTTGGAGCACACCGCTGGTGTGAAAGGAATAATCACTCTTGTGGATGGATTAGGTCGTACGGTAGTTGAGATGCCGGGCAATGGTCAAGCCACTCAGCAGATAGATGTTACTGATCTTAGTGCAGGCTCGTATGTTCTCCGCATTGTTTCAGACGGTGGGTTCTACCAGCAGCGTATACAGATTGTGAAATAAAAAAAAGCCGCCCCGAGGGGCGGCTTTTTTTGTGCTTAAAATTCGGGCGGCCTTAGGCCTTTTTCACAAACTCGCTCTTGAGCATCATGGATCCAAATCCATCGATCTTACAACTGATGTTGTGATCGCCTTCGACGAGTTTGATTCGGGAAACTTTCGTGCCGGGTTTGATCGGCTTCGGTGCGCCTTTCACGGGTAAAGATTTAATCACGGTCACGCTATCTCCATCTTGCAATGGATTGCCGTTGGCATCGAGCACAACAAGGCCTTGCGGCTGATCTTTTGGGTTCCACTCGTGGCCACATTCTGGACACACCATCAGGGCGTCCATAGGGTAGGCGTAAATCCCTTTACACTCTGGGCATGGGGTTGAATCTGACATTGATTTAGGTTTTAGCGGTTATTGAAGTTTTGAAAATCTGACCATGGTTCCGGCAAGCAGTGTGATTACAGCTATGCCGGTAAAGGCCGTGGCAGGCGTATGTAGCTGCAACGCAAAGTAACCTATAATCGCCCCAAATACGTAGCCCATATCACGCCAAAACCTATAGGTGGATAGTGCTTTTGGACGCCAGGTTGGATGGCTGTGGTTGCTGATGCCGACCAAAAAGGTAGGGTAGACCATGGCTGTACCCAGTCCTAATAGGATGTAAGGGAGCCAATAGGTCGATGAATTGCCGATAAATATCAACGCCATGCCTTGGATGGACATGCCCCACCAAAGCAGGTTGCGAATCTTTCCATTGTTGGATAGGGGCCCAGTAAATAATTGGCCTAGGCCCCAAACAGCCGCATGAATGCCGGTGAGGATTCCTACGGTTGTCAAGGATTCTCCGCTGGCCAGCAGCAGGGAAGGTAAAACGGCCCATAGGACACCGTCATTGGTATTGTTTACCACCCCAGTCCAAGTAATGGTGCGCAGTGCTGGATCGCTCCATGTCGTCTTGTGAAATATTCTTTCCGCATTGCCATCCTGATGTTTGGCTTCGGTTTTGGCTTCTAATGCCGCCCATGGTTGGGTTTCCGGGAGAATGAATACGGTAATGAGCGAAGCCACGAGCACGATGCCCATTGCGGTGTAGAGGATGGGGGCGATGAGTCCACTGGTTTCTGCATAGTAGGCCGCAAATGCGGAGGAGAGCCCCACGGCTACATAGCCGGCACTTTCGTTTAAGCCCATGGCTGTGCCGCGGTGTTTCAATCCTACGATATCGATTTTCATGATTACCGTCGTCGACCAAGTAAATCCTTGGCTCAGTCCAAGGGCGATGTTTGCGAGAATGATGAATGCACTATCGCCGGAGTTTAATAAGATCAGCGGGGCTTGCAATGCCATGGCCCAGCCCAAAAGTAGGGTGCGCTTTCGGCCAATTTCTGAAATGAGATTCCCAGTGAACAGGTTGGCAATGGCCTTGCTGAGGCCAAATACTCCCACCATCAGTAGGGCAGCTTCAGTTTCGGACACGGCCCAAGATTTGGTCAGCTCCGGCAGGAGGCTTCGCTCAAAACCGACCATGGCGCCTACAAAAGCGCTCATCAGCACCAACACACCGAACAGACTAGCGTTTTCGCGCAGTCCCAGCGCTATGGGGCGGGTTTTAGTCATTCAGGCGTTTGATGCGGATGCCTACCCAGGCATATACTAGGGTCATCAGTGGACTGATGAGATTGAAGAAAGCGTACATGAAATATTCGCCTGTCGCCACGCCTAAGACTGAGCTTTGGTACGCTCCGCAGGTGTTCCATGGAACCAAGACTGAAGTGACGGTTCCACTGTCCTCGAGGGTGCGGCTCAGGTTTTCTGGAGCCAAGCCTCTCTCGCGGTAGACATCTTTGAACATGCGCCCGGGAACGACAATGGCGAGGTATTGATCGGATGCGGTGATGTTGAGCACCCCACAAGCGACCAAGGTGCTGGTGATCAGCGAGGCGGTGCCGCGTGCCAAAGAAACGATGGCGCTGGTGATCGTTGCTAGGAAACCGGCAGCTTCCATCGCACCCCCAAAGGCCATTGCGCTGAGGATGAGCCAAACGGTGCCGAGCATGCCGCTCATTCCCGAGGTGCTCAGCAGGTCGGATAAAATGGGGTGATCACTAGAGATGGCAATGGAGCCATAAACACTACGCATGGCGACTTCATACATAGGATATGAGCCACTGCCTAAACTTTCTAATAATGAGCCTTGGAAGAGGAGTGCCATCACGAGCCCGCCGAAAATTCCTATAGAAATGGCGACCAGCGCATCTATTTTACGTGCGATGAGTACGATGACACAAATAGGCACTAGAAAGAGCCAAGGGGTGATGGTGAAGGATTCTTTTAATAAGGATTGTACGGTTGCTATTTCAGCGGCGTCCATCGCGGCGCCTCCGGTGCTCCAGCCTAAAATGGTGAAGAGAATTAAGGAGATGATCAAAGATGGAATGGTGGTGTAGAGCATGTAGCGAATGTGGCTGAACAAATCCGTGCCGGCCATGGCGGGGGCGAGGTTGGTCGTGTCGCTGAGTGGGCTGAGTTTGTCCCCGAAGTAGGCACCAGAAATGACGGCACCTGCTACGATGGCGGGGTTGAGGCCAATGGTTTGACCTATGCCCATCAGGGCAATGCCAACGGTGGCTGTAGTGGACCAGGAAGAGCCGGTACTTAGACTCACTAAAGCGGAGATGATGACGGCGGTGGGCAAAAAGAATTGGACATTGATCAAATCAAGACCGTAATAAATCATGGCGGGTACAATACCACCGATGAGCCAGGTACCGGCCAGACCTCCGATGAGAATCAATATAAAGATGGCTTGGGTGGTGTCGCTTACATTGTTTTTGATTTTTTCAAAAACGGCTTCCACCTTGGTGCCATTGGCAATGCCGATAGCTGCAGCCACGAAGGCGCTGAGCATAAGGATGACTTGGTTGGATCCGCTCAGGGCATCATCGCCGAAGACATAGCCTACGTTGAACCAGAGCAGCAACATCAGCACGACCAGTGGGGTCAGCGCTAGAAGTAATTGGGCGGTATTGTTCTTTTTCTCCATAGCCCCACAAGTTACACAATAGGAATGTGGGCTTGACCTATTCCATGGAAAACACGTACGAAAAAATCGTACCCCTGCTTAACTCATCGCTGTGATGATGTCTTGCTTGGTGATGATGTGCAAACCTTCGTCAAACTTGACCAATACTGCGCGGTGACCGCCTTTGACCATCTTGGCAATATCTTCAATGCTTGTTGTGAGCTCCACCACTGGGTACACGGGCCCCATAATATCTCCCACAAGCGTTGCATTGGATGGATTGTCCACCATGGAGCTCAATAAGGTATGGTCGTCTATGGAGCCGACCATTTGGCCGTTCTGCATGACAGGAATCTGAGTGATGTCGTGTGTCTTCATCAAGCTCGCCGCATTGCTGATGGGCGCGGTAGTGCTTACGGTGACCAGCGGTAAATGACTATGCCCGTCGATCAGGTCTTTGGCAACCTTATTGGCCGGTGCCAAGAATCCGCGATCGCGCATCCAGTCGTCGTTGTAGACCTTGCCTATATAACGTGAGCCATGGTCGTGGAAGAGTACTACCACCACATCATCAGGGGTGAGCTGGTCTTTGAGCTGGCGGAGTCCTTGGAACGCAGATCCACAGCTGTAGCCCAAGAATAGCCCTTCCTTTTTGGCCAATTCCCTTGTCGCCAACGCGCCGTCTTTATCCGTTACCTTCTCGAAGTAATCAATGACAGAAAAATCAACATTCTTAGGCAGGATATCTTCCCCAATTCCCTCGGTGATGTAACTGTAAATCTCTTTCTCATCGAACTCGCCGGTTTCATGGTATTTCTTGAATACCGATCCGTACGTGTCGATGCCCCATACTTTCACATTTGGGTTTTGCTCCTTCAAATATTTCCCAACGCCGGAAATGGTCCCTCCGGTGCCAACTCCGACCACGAAGTGGGTCACCTTGCCTTGTGTTTGTTCCCAAATTTCAGGTCCGGTGCTTTCGTAATGGGCCTCGCGGTTGCTGAGGTTGTCGTATTGGTAGGGGTAAAAGGAGTTTGGAATCTCTTTGTTCAATCTAGAGGCAACGCTGTAGTAGCTGTCCGGATGTTCGGGCGCGACGTTGGTTGGACAAACGTATACCTCCGCACCCATGGCGCGCAGGATGTCCATTTTCTCTTTACTCTGCTTATCGCTCAGGGTACAAATGAGTTTATATCCCTTAACAATGGCGGCCAATGCAAGCCCCATTCCCGTATTTCCTGAGGTACACTCGATAATGGTACCGCCGGGCTTCAAATCTCCGCGGGCCTCGGCATCTTCGACCATTTTAAGCGCCATGCGGTCTTTGACGCTATGTCCAGGGTTGAAGTATTCCACCTTTGCATAGACGGGGCATGGAAAATCTTGAGCGATTTTGTTGAGTTTGATCATGGGCGTATCGCCGATGGTCTCGAGAATGCTGTTGTAAATAGGGCGCATGTGCTGCTTCTGTTTGTTTTGGTGCCCTAAAGATAGGAGAGTTCTTCCTATGAAAAGCGGATGCTCTGAATAGGTTGTAAACGAGCAATCCAACGTACGGGGATGAGTAGGATGAAGTAGGCAACGAGGATGAAGCCTAGGTTGGCGCCGATAATCCAAGGCCAATCGAAATGGATGGGTGCGGAAGCGATGTAATAGGTACTAGGGTCTAATTGGACCCACTTAAACCACTGCTGCATTGCGCTCAGTCCGAGACCTACGGCATTACCGGTGAGCAATCCTTTGACTAGAATATTGAGGCTCAACCATTGGAACACCTGTAAAATCATTCGATCCGGCGCGCCCATGGCTTTAAGAATCCCGATCATGCGGGTGCGGTCAATGATCAATACCAATAGAGCTGTGATGAGGTTGGAAAGGGCCACGATGAGTACGATGGCCAATACCAAAACTATATTGGTGTCAAACAATGCCAACCATCCAAAGATGGCCGGATGACGAGATTCTAAGGCACTTACTTGGAGGTCGTAGGGGACTAGGGCGTTCCAATAGGCACTGAGTGAAGCGCGCTGCTCCGGAGCATTTAGATGCACTACATAGGCGCTTACGCTGTCCTTATTCCATCCGTTTAGTCGCCGAACATCTACCGCTGACATGAGCACATTTTGACGGTCAAATTCATCCAAACCAGAGGTGTAGGTACCGTAGATTTTGGTGTTGATTAATCGAGGTAGGCCGCGTTGTCCTTTCAGTACTGTTAGGACAGCGGTATCGCCGATCTCTAATTGCAGGCTTGATGCTAAATTGCTCGAGATCCAGCATCCGTATCGACCGTCGATGGGAGTTCCGTCGGTGATGAACGATTTTTGAAAGTACTCGAAGTTGTCGGTTGTAAATCCTTGGATTTGAACACCTTCGAATACGTCTTTGTCTGGATTTACTAAAAGGGAGGCCTTTTGGACGACAGGAAAGATTTGGTCCACATAGGGTGCTTTTGCCAGCTCGGTGAACAAGCTGTCTTCTAATGCGATAGGACGCCATTCCTCGGTTCTGTTCAAGGAGTACGCTTGGATGGTGAAATCACCTTCGAGCGCACGAAATTTATCCATGATGGCATGCTGAAGGCCTTTGCCGGACGTTATGGATAAAACAACCAAGGCCATGCCCATGGCAGTGGCGGTGATACTTAACTTTAACAGGGGTCCTATAACTTTCGACCCCATACTCTTTTGTATCTTCCTAGCTATGAAAAACGCCTCTTTCATCTCCTCGCAATTTAGAACAACTCTCGCGTTATTCGCGGCAATGCTCCTGTGCTTTTCTGTGCGCGGGCAAGAAAGTTACGCGCCGGGTATTGCTCAGACTGGAGAGTATTACATAAAGCTGACCGAAAAATCTGTGGCGGTAGTAGCCAATGCGACCTCTTTACTACCCAACGGAACCCATACGGTGGATCATTTGATTTCGCTGAGTGTGGATGTTAGGCAGGTCTGGGCGCCGGAACACGGCTTTAGAGGGCAGCAGGATGCTGGGGAGCATGTGGAAGACGGCCGCGATCCCAAAACAGGCATACCAATCAAGAGTTTATATGGTAAAACCAAGCGTCCACCTACGGATTGGTTGGAAGGCCTAGATTGGGTCATCTATGATGTTCAAGACGTCGGGGTCCGATTCTATACCTACAGCACTACCTTGAGCTATGTGATTGATGCATGTGTAGAGGCCGGAGTCCCGCTTATGATCATGGACCGGGGCAATCCAAACGGTCATTACATCGACGGTCCCATCTTAAAACCAAGCTTCGAAAGTATGGTAGGCTTGCACCCCATACCGGTAGTACACGGCTTAACCATGGGAGAATATGCGTCCATGGTCTATGGTGAGCGTTGGATGCATGCGACAGAGAATGAACAGTGGCGCACCGCCTTCGAAAAGAAAGGCGGCATAGAGGTTATTCATTGCAAAGGGTATTCTCACAATAAGGTCTTCAAGGAATTTCAAGTACCTCCATCACCTAATCTGCGCTCCATAGAGGCCATCTGGCATTACCCAAGCTTGTGTTATTTCGAGGGCACACCCATTTCTTGTGGACGAGGTACCCCGGCGCCATTTACCCGTTTTGGTGCACCGTGGCTTGGTGGGGAAGGGTACGAACATAGGTTCATACCTGCGCCAGATCACGGATCGAAGTATCCCAAATTTCAAGGAAAGCAATGTGGTGGGGTTCAATTGTCCCAAGATCTTAGTGCCGCCCCAAAGGAAATAGATTGGAACCATTTATTTAATGCTTATGCATATTGGAAAGAAGATGCTTCCACCGAGGCGCCGAAATTTTTCAATTCGTTCTTCAAAAAATTGGCCGGTTCAAATGAACTACAAGAAGCCCTGGAATCTGGTATGAGTACCGAGGAGTGGGTGAACTCTTATTATGTAGAGTTGTACCAATACAAGCAAAAGGCTTATGAGTACGCTTTGTATCCTGATTTAGGGGTTGAGACTAATAAGTCCAACTAGGCACCATTAAAAAACCCCGCACGTGGCGGGGTTTCTTTATGAATTGGAAAAGCGGATTATTTCCAACCTTTCATCTCTTTCTCGTAGCCGGCTCTGTAAGAATCAGGTGCTCCCATGTCCATGGCTTTTTTACCCTGTTTTAGGGCAGCTTTAGTATCGCCTGCTGCGTAAAGAATTTTAGCCTTTACCCAGTTCGTATACCAGTAATCTGGATTTAACTGCAATGCAATTTCGATCGTTGCGAGCGCTTTTTCGTGATCGCCTTGACCGCTGTAGTAGTTTGCTGCATTTCTGTATGCACGCTTAGCATCAGATAGTGCTTTCTCCACATTTTTTCCGCTTTCGCCGTCAGAATCTACTCCTAGGTTAACGCTTACTTCCGTGTTGGCCCATTCTAGGACTAATTCGCCACCGGTCGTGCTCAATGCTTTGAAACCCATAGTAAAGCTTTCATCAAAATCACCAGTAGTGGCAGGTACAGTGGTGCGTAGCACATCGCTTTCTTGAGTGTAACCTGTATTTCCCCAAAGGTTGGTTTGGGTAGATAAGATAATGGTCCACTCATTCTCACCTGGAATAGTGAAAAGTGCATACTCGCCAGCAGATACTGCATTACCATTAAAGGTAAAGTCAGTTGAGGCATTAAACTTTACACAAGCATTCGCACCAGTACGCCATACTTCATCGTAAGGCACGAGATCGCCGAAGATGGCGCGTCCACGTGTAGCGGGACGGCTGTAGGTAATGCTAAAGTCCGTGAGGCCTATTCTTTGGTCAACGGTAGAAGTAGGTGAGGGTTGTGGCAGCTCTTGAGCATTCATCGGGAAGGCCACTGCTATAAGGGCGGCGCCGAGTATCCATTTTTTCATTTGAGTTGTTTTTAGGGTTTGCCCTAAAGTAACAAGAAAAGTGGTCGAAGGTTGATTAGAGCGCCATCATTTTTAGCGCGGCCACCGCGGCCTCGGTCCCCTTGTTGCCGTGGACTCCGCCAGAACGTGCTCTGCTTTGTTCGATGGCATTATCTGTCAATACACAGAATATCGTAGGGGCATCATAGCTGAGGTTTAGCTCGGTCACACCATAAGTTACGCTTTGACAAACGTAATCGAAGTGCTTGGTCTCTCCTTGGATGACACAACCAACAATGATTACGGCATCAGGTTCTTCCTGCTCGTGAATGCGCTTGGCGGCGTAAGTAAGCTCAACGGCGCCGGGAACATCGATGGAAATGATGTGCTCCGGATTTACGCCGTGTTGGATCAACGTTTGGTGGGCTCCTGCAGCGAGAGCGCTGGTGATTTCATCATTCCACTCGGCACGGATAATGGCGACGACCTTTCCTTCCCCAGAAGGGACGGAAGCATCGTTGGTACTGTCCAAATGCTGGTGGGCAGTAGCCATCTTATTTCAGCGCAGCGATTACTCCTGCGATGCCTTGTGCTTGACGACTTTCTGGGTAATCAGATTCGATACGCTCATATAATTTGACCGCATTTTCAATTTCTCCCAAGGCTTCATGTGCTAGACCTGCTTTCCACAAGAATAGGGGAGTTGTAAAGTCGTTATTGGTGGCTTTGTGTGCCTTGTTGTAGTAATCAACAGCATCCTCCATTTGGCCCAATTCGACGAATGCATCGCCAATAACACCGTTCGCCATGGCAGCCGTAGCTACATCACTGGCGCTATACTGGTCCATTTGATCAATGGCATTTTCGAAATCACCCTGCGTGTAGTAGGCCACGCCTGCATAGTAGTGAGCGCTATTTCCAGAAGGCGTGCCTCCGTATTCGTCAATAATGTCTAAAAGACCAAGGTGAGCGTTATTTCCATTCAATGCGAGATCCATAGAATCTGCTTCAAACCACTTGATGGCTTTGGCCATTTCTTTGGAAGCTTCTTGAGAATTTGGCTCAAGTACATATGTATTGTATGCAAAGAAAGCTAATACGATTGCTACGACAGTACCCACAGTGATACCCACGTTTCGGGCGTTGTTCTCGAGGAACTGCTCTGTTTTTGTCAAGGTTTGTTCTACGCTATCAAATCCTAGGTTATCTTCTACTGCCGGTTGTTGTTTCTTCTTAGCCATAATGCTTGTTGAATTCAGTCCGCCAAAAATAGTATAAATTTTGAAGCTTAGAAGCCTATTTTTGTAGCTATGGAAAACCTTTTGGTCAAGCAATTAGAGCTCACACATTTTAAAAATCATCGCGCGTCGAATTGGTCCTTCAACCCCAAGGTGAATATCATCTCTGGAAACAATGGGAACGGGAAGACAAATGTGCTGGATGCCTTGCATTTCCTGAGCTTGACGAAGAGTTATCTAAACCTGACGGACGGTCAAACCATCACTCATGGGGAGACGATGTCCTTGGTTAAAGCGCACATTGAGCGCAAAAATTCAGAGCATTCGGTGGATCTAGGCCTTAAAAAAGGGCAGAAAAAGAAGATCCGAGTGGATGGAAAAGAGGTGGAGCGATTGGCGGATCACATCGGGTATTTGCCTGTGGTGATGATCTCGCCCATGGACCGTGACCTGATTATTGATGCGGCTGAGGTGCGCAGAAAATGGATGGATACGACCATCTCGCAGAGTGATTCGAGCTATTTGCGCGCGCTGATTCAATACAATAGAGCTCTGTCACAGCGCAATACGACCTTGAAGTACTTTGCCAAGAACAGAACCTTTGATGCGGAGATGTTGGGGTTGTACAACGACCAATTGGTCGAATACAGTGCCCAAATTTCTGAGGCGCGTCAGGCGTTCGTGGAGGAATTGGCCCCGCTGCTTCAACAGTATTATGAGGTGCTTTCTGGCGGCAAAGAGGATGTGGGGTTGACTTACAAGAGTCAACTGCTCACCGCATCCATGGAGGAATTGCTGGCCTCGAATCTGGAAAAGGATAGGGTGTTGCAATACACTTCGGCGGGAACGCATCGCGATGATTTGACCTTTAAGTTGGGCGAGCACCCGATCAAAAAAGTCGGCTCTCAGGGGCAGCAAAAGAGCTTTTTGATTGCGTTGAAATTGGCCCAATTCGAAGTGAGCAAGCGCCACATGAACATGCCGCCGCTATTGCTGTTGGACGATATTTTCGACAAATTAGACGAGGGGCGCGTGGCCAACCTTTTACAGCTGGTGAACACCGAGGAGTTTGGGCAAATCTTCATCACGGATACCCATCCGGAGCGCATGCATCAGCTCAGCGATAACCTGAAGCTCAATCATACCACCTTTGAAATAGCAGATAATGGCGAAGTACAAACCCTCTAACGAACAAACCATGGGGGAGGCCTTGTCGCTCTTCCTCGAGCGCTACAGGTTGCGCCGCGGTTTCGACGATGCCATGGTGCTCAAGGCGTGGGACGATGTGCTAGGCCCGTCCATCACTCGACAGACCACCTCGAAAAAAGTACAGAATAAGGTATTGGTGGTCCAATTAGATTCGTCCGTCGTCCGCAAAGAATTGTTGATGGTGAAGTCCAAGATTATTGCATCGATCAACGAGCACTTGGGTAGAGAGGCCATCACCGACCTCCACCTGTTTTAATCTCCAAGTAAATCTGGACGTCGCTCATTCGTGCGCTTGTAGGCTTGCTCCTCACGCCACAGGTCTATGGCCTTGGTATTTCCGCTGAGCAAGATTTCTGGTACTCTGTGGCCTCGAAACTCTTCCGGTCGCGTGTACACAGGCGGCGCTAAAAGGTCGTCTTGAAAACTGTCCGTGAGGGCAGAGGTTTCGTCGTTCAGCACCCCAGGAATGAGGCGAATGATGGCGTCGGTAATGACCGCTGCGGCCAATTCCCCTCCGGAAAGCACATAATCTCCAATGCTAAACTCGTGGGTCACCCAATGGTCACGAATGCGCTGGTCGATGCCCTTGTAATGGCCGCAGATCATGATCATATTGCCCATCAAACTCAAGGCATTGGCATCGCGTTGATCGAATCGCTTGCCATCCGGGGTCATGTACAGCACAGCCTCATAGTCGCGCTCGCTTTGAAGCTTTTCTATGCAGGCCACAATAGGTTCACATTGCATGACCATGCCGGCGCCACCACCGTACTGGTAATCATCGACTTGTTGGTGCTTGCCGGCACCAAATTCACGCAACTGATGCACATGCACTTCGGCAATGCCTTTATCCGCAGCACGCTTGAGGATGCTATGCGAAAAAGGGCCCTCGAGGAGCTCCGGCATTACTGAAATGATGTCTATGCGCACGATTATTTCTTCTTAAGGCCTATTTCTACCAAGCGCTCGTCCAAATATTCTCCAGCGGTGATGTCGTCAAAGGCCTTAGGACGTGTATCGCTGATACACTGAGCCAAAGTGTTCAATGGCATCTTACCTACAGGGTGTAGGAAGAATGGAATGCTAAACCTCGGAGAACCCCATTGTTCTTTCGGAGGATTCACTACACGGTGAGTGGTAGATTTCAAGCAGCCGTTCGTCAAACGTTGAAGCATATCGCCCACGTTTACGACAAGTGCACCAGGAATGGCAGTAATGCCCACCCATTGGTCTTGTTTATTCAATACCTCGAGGCCTTCCGCGCTCGCACCCATCAACAGGGTGATCAGGTTAATATCTTCGTGTTGCCCCGCACGTACGCTATCTCCCGGATCCTCCGTAATAGGCGGGTAGTGGATGGCGCGTAAGATGCTATTTCCTCCTTTTACCCAAGGTTGGAAATATTCTGGGTCCAATTCTAAATACGTGGCAATGGCGCTCAACATCTCGAGTCCTACATCCTCTAACTGCTGGTAGGCTTGTACACAGGTCGGTGCAAAATCTGGTCGCTCGTCCACGTGAACATTGTCGTGGTATTCTGGGCCATTATAGGCAGGCTCTGGTTGCCCTACCTGCCAGAATTCTTTCAAATCCTTTGCGGGAATGCCCTTGGCATGCTCACGTCCGAAGCTCGTATAGCCACGTTGCCCCGCTAATGAGGCAATCTCGTAGTTTCTTTTGATCGTGGCATCAAGGCCGAAGAAGGTCTCTACTTCACTGTAGAGCTTGGCCTGCATTTCGTCCGTAAAGCCGTGATTAGTAATGGTTACAAAGCCGATATCTGTGTAGGCTTTGCCCAGGTCTGCAGCAAACTGTTGTTGCTGTGCTGGAGTGCCCTTGGTCCAATGGGCGAGATCTAAAGTTGGTATATAAGACATGTCCCTGCGATTAGGTTAACAATTACAAAAATAACTACCTTTTAGCAGTCAATTATACGACCAGGGACCACCCGAACAGAAGTTATGAACCACACCACCGAAAACGAGCGTTTACTCGATGATTTTCTACGCGCTCGGGCCATTGAAGAGAAAATGTTGATCTACTTGCGTCAAGGCAAGATATCCAAGTGGTTCAGTTCCTTTGGACAGGAAGCGTTGAGCGTTGCGGCGACCCATGCGCTAGCATCCGACGAGTACATCTGTACGATGCACCGAAATCTCGGAGTTTTTATTGCCCGCGAAGTGCCTTTACTGCGCCTTTTTGCCCAATTCCAGGGCAAGCCCGAAGGCTTTACCAAAGGACGCGACCGTAGCTTTCACTTTGGGAGCCAAGAACACCGCATTATTGGGATGATCAGTCATCTCGGGGCCCAGTTGGGACTGGCCTGTGGTTTGGCCTTGCGTGAAAAAATGCTCGGCACCGGAAAATGTGTGCTGGCCTTTACCGGCGACGGAGCGACTTCTCAGGGAGATTTCCACGAAGCGCTGAATGTCGCGGCTGTTTGGGACCTGCCCGTGGTCTTTGTTGTCGAACGAAACTACTGGGGACTCAGTACCCCGGAAGAACAACAATTTGTCTTTAAGTCATTTATAGATAAGGGGCCTGCCTATGGTATGGAAGCACGTTCTTTCAATGCCAACGATTTGCAGGAGGGCGGCCGAGCGTTTAGCGAGGCCGCAGCTTTTGCCCGAAAAGAGCAGAAGCCCATTCTGCTTGAAGCCCGGACCTTCCGCATTCGTGGCCATGAGGAGGCGAGCGGCACCAAATATTATCCAGAGGGCATGATCGATGCAGCGATGGAGGAGGAGCCGATGGCCTTGATCCAAAATAATCTCGGTGCATGGGGGTTGACCCAAGAGGAATTGGACAATAAAATGGACCAATTCAAATCTGAGGTCGACGAAGCCTTCCATGCAGCGCTGGCGCTTGATGGCCCTACCTACGATGCGCGGGAAAGTCTCAAGGACCTCTATGCCCCCGCCGTGGAAACGCACTGGACTGGAGAACCTGCACAGGAAATGCGCATGATCGACGCCATTCACGATGCATTGGGCTTGGCGTTGGAAGAGTGGCCGGAATTGGTCTACATGGGGCAAGATATTGGTACCTATGGCGGTGTTTTCAAAGCTACCGAGGGCTACACCGAGAAATTTGGGGAGGACCGGGTACGCAATACACCGCTATGTGAGAGTGCCATTGTTGGATCTGCACTCGGTTATGCCATTTCAGGCGGCAAGGCCATGATGGAAATGCAGTTCTCGGATTTTGTCAGCACTGGATTCAATCAAATCGTCAATAATTTGGCAAAACTGCACTGGCGTTGGGGCCAGGCGGTGGATGTGGTCATCCGAATGCCGACAGGCGCAGGCGTGGCTGCCGGTCCGTTCCATTCGCAAAGTACAGAGGCATGGTTTACTCATACCCCTGGACTAAAAGTGGTATATCCTGCGTTCCCGAGCGAGGCGAAGGCGCTGCTCTTGGCGAGTTTCGCAGATCCAAACCCGATTATGTTCTTCGAGCACAAGGCCCTATACCGCACCTTGAAAGAAGCCGTGCCTCAAGGAAAAACCAGCATGCCTATAGGCAAGGGTGCCGTGGTGGCACAAGGCAATGCCCTGAGCATCATCACCTACGGCATGGGCGTGCATTGGGCCCTAGAGGCTGTGGAAGCCCTTGGACTCGAAGGCCAGGTGGAGATCTTTAACATGAGAACCTTGGTGCCGCTCGATATTGAAGGCATCAAACAGAGTGTTTGCAAAACAGGTAAGGTCATCGTGCTCCAAGAGGATGTGGCCGTCGGCGGTTATGGCGAACACGTGGTGAGCATTTTATCGAAGGAATGCTGGGACCAATTAGACGGTCCGATCACCCTAGTGGCTTCTGATGCGACACCAGTGCCGTTCCACCAAACTTTGGAGGAAGGATACTTGGCCAAGAGTAAGCTTCAAGCGGCCATTGAAGATCTGATGCAGTATTAAAGCCTTTCCTCCACTACGAAGGAGAAAAATCTAAGGCATAAAAAACCCCCGCGGCGCAGCCGCGGGGGTTTTTCGTTGGTCAAAATTTTCGCTTACTCCACGATCAATTTCTTAGTGATGCTGTAATCACCAGATTGAACCGTGTAGAAGTACACGCCTGATGCGAAGTTGGTCGCATCAACAGTGTGGATGTGACGACCTTCGTTCAAAAGACCTAGGTCTTCGTTCAAGATCAAACGACCGGTAAGGTCTACAATGCTCAAGTTGAATTGCGCTGGAGCGGCTGCTTCAATGGCAATCTTCGTCAAGGCATCCGTTGGGTTCGGGTAGTTTTGGCTCACGCTAAAGTTGTTGAGTTCCAATTCTTCC
>JAKMGS010000106.1 GCA_022424815.1 Schleiferiaceae bacterium
GCTTCGTTCATGGGTTATAATATTTGGGTATTGTGTTCTGCTGAATATTCAATTTTCACGAGCATGCTGTGGTACGCCGCATACCACTGTTTTCCGTGGCTCTTAGCGACTTTATGACGGGCATTCGCGCGCCACTCGTTCACTGCCTCCATGCTCTGCCAATAGCTGATAAAGATGCTGCGGCCCTCGGCATTTTTCACGCTCTCGTACCCCACATATCCTGGAACGTCCCCCACCAATTGTAGGGTCTCTTCGTCCAATTCCGCATAGCCCCCTCTATCGTCTGAAGGCAGGTAACTGAATATGTTGGCGTACTGTGCGCCCGGAAACCGCTCGAAATTCATCAGCTCTGGTCTAGTTTCTTCACCATGGTCAAGATGGTCGCCACAGCAACTACCTCATCGGTATCGTTGTAAACTTCCACGTAGTACTTCACTATGCCTTTAGCCACATCATCCTCACTGCGCTTTTCTTGATCGATCTTTTCTTTTACGGTCAATTTCACCCCGATGGTTGCCCCTGGATAAACTGGCTTGGTGAATCGGCATTCGTCGATACCGTAGTTCAACAACACCGGACCTTTCTTGGCCTCAACAAACAATCCAGCCGCCTTGCTCAAGATGAAATAGCCATGTGCTACGCGGCCCTCAAAGATGGTTCCCTCGAGCGAAGTAGCGTCCATGTGTGCGTAGAAGTTATCGCCGCTCACATTGGCAAAGTTCGTGATGTCCGTTTCTGTAACTGTATGCTTAGCCGTGTACACAGTCGACCCCACTTCCAGCTCCTCAAAGTGCTGACGGAAGACGTGCGGCATAGCCTCAGGGCGCGACGCTCCGGGCTGGTACTGCTGCGTAATGGCTGTGATATCGTCCGGGTGACCTTGGATGGCCGTGCGGTGCAAATAGTGCAAGATGCCGCGCTTTCCGCCCATCTCTTCGCCACCACCGGCGCGACCTGGACCGCCGTGCTTCATCAGTGGCATCGGCGAGCCGTGACCGGTACTTTCCTTGGCCATCTTTTCGTTGATGATGTGAATACGGCCGTTGTAGGCAGCCGCTTCGGAAGTAAATGCAACAATATCAGAAGTGTTCTTACTCACAAACGAAGTCACCAAAGAACCGCGTCCCATAGCGGTCAGCTGGACCGCCTCATCAATGGTCTTGTACGGCATCAAGGTGCTCACTGGACCGAAAGGCTCCACCTCGTGGACCTTGGTGTTTGCAAATGGATCGCTGTTCACAAACAGTTTTGGCGTGTAGAACGCACCTGCATCGGTAGCACCTACAAGATCGAGCTCTGGATTAAAGACCAATTCCTGTTCGGCCATCAGCTTGTTCATCTCCGCCTCTACACGACCGATCTGGTCGTGCGTCGCTAAAGCACCCATGCGCACACCCTCGGCTTGAGGATCACCAATCACAGTCTTTTGCAAGCGTGCAATTACCGCCTCCTGAACCGAAGGCAATAAATGTTCTGGTACCATGGCGCGGCGAATAGCGGTACATTTTTGTCCTGCTTTCACCGTCATTTCGTTGGCCAATTCACGCACAAAAAGCGCAAATTCCGGGTCTTCAGGACGAACATCTGGACCTAGCACCGCAGCGTTCAAACTATCTGCTTCCAGGTTGAATGGCACCGAGCGCTCGTTCAAATGAGGCAAGCCGCGCAACACCTGACCGGTAGCTGTAGAACCCGTGAAGGTGACAATATCTTGGAAATCGACGTGGTCAAGAATGCCGCGTCCCTTACCGCTCACAAGTTGAAGGGCACCTTCCGGTAAAATACCGCTGTCGATGATGGCCTTAACCATCGCTTCGGTGAGGTAGGAGGTATATTCCGACGGCTTCACTACACAAGGAACACCTGCCATCAGGTTGACCGCAATTTTCTCTAGCATCCCCCAAATAGGGAAGTTAAACGCATTGATATGGACCGCTACCCCGTGGCGCGGCACCATGATGTGGTGACCGATGAACGTACCCTCTTTCGACAATCGGGCAAGGTCGCCATCAACGTAGTAGGGAAGGTCTGGGA
The DNA here is from genome assembly GCA_022424815.1 of Schleiferiaceae bacterium. Classification (GTDB taxonomy): domain Bacteria; phylum Bacteroidota; class Bacteroidia; order Flavobacteriales; family Schleiferiaceae; genus UBA10364. The sequence goes on from JAKMGS010000106.1 coordinate 2,035, forward strand.
ATTGGCGTCTGAGGGACGCATTGGCGAATAAGTTGCCTATTCCCCCTTCAATATCAATCCAACTGTCCACCTTGGTGGCACCGGTGGCCCAACTCACATCATAGAATTGGCGTTTGATAGACGTTAAATGCAGTGCCAACGCTTTAAGCATACGGCCGCGCTCCTGGAAAGTCATCTTGCGCAGGGCAGGACCTCCGACATTTCGGGCATAGTCTAAAATAGCCTTGTAATCCAATCCTTCTGAGCTCACAGAAGCAAACTCTGCCCCCGTGATCGCATGGCGCGCCGTGTATTCCGTGCCGCTGCCTGCCTCCCAGTTTCCAAGGATGTAATTCTTAACTGTGTTCATCTATTTGTGTGTTTCATAGGTTCCTGTATGTTCTGGTCTGTTGGGCTCCAATTCCGTCAGTGGCTCCACCTCTATCAAGGTATCCTGGCATTGCTTTGGAAGCTCCATGTACAATTTCGTTCCTTCCGTCTTCCACTCGAGCATTTCATCGGTCACCTGCTTGACCACCTTGCCGGGGTTGCCTACGAAGATGCTCCTTGGCGGAATGAATGTATTCTGAGGTACAAAAGCCAATGCGCCCACAATAGAGCCTTCACCGACCTCAACATTGTCCATGACCACAGCATTCATCCCAATGAGTACATTCTCACCCAGCGTCCCGCCATGAATAATTGCCCCATGCCCTACGTGCGCCATCTTCTTCAGGCGCGTTTCGGTTTTTGGAAACATATGTACGGTACAATTCTCTTGCACATTCACACCCTCTTCGAGCACAATCCTGCCCCAGTCGCCACGGAGCACTGCCCCAGGTCCAATGTAACAATGTGGCCCGATCACTACATCACCCGTTACATTCGCTTGGGGATGTACGAAGGCCGTAGGATGTACTACGGGAATGAAATTAAGGAATTGATATATAGCCATCTTATGCGCGTTCTAAAATGGTAGCATAACCCTGGCCAACGCCGATACACATGCTCACTAAGGCATATTTCTTACCGGTCTCCTGCAACTCGAGGGCTGCGGAATGAAGGATGCGACCGCCCGTCACCCCAAGCGGGTGACCCAATGCAATGGCACCGCCGTTCGGGTTGATACGCTCGTCGTTATCAGCCAAACCAAGCTCGCGCGTACAGGCCAAAACTTGGGCAGCAAAAGCTTCATTCAACTCAATAATATCCATATCGTCCAACGTCAGACCGGCCTTAGCCAGTGCCTTCTTTGAGGCCTCAACTGGACCAATTCCCATAATCCTTGGCTCCACGCCAGCGACCGCTGAGCTCACCACTCGCGCCAAAGGCTTCAAGCCATGCTTCTCCACGCCTTCACCACTGGCCATCAACAATGCCACGGCACCGTCATTCAAGCCAGAACTATTGCCCGCCGTCACTGAGCCGTCCTTTTTGAACGCTGCTCTTAGGCCGCCGAGGGCTTCAAGGGTGGTATTGGGTTTCATGAATTCGTCCTCCACGAAAACGATAGGATCTTTTTTGCGCTGTGGGATCTCCACAGCGAATTTCTCCAAACGGAGCCTTCCGCGCTCCTGGGCTCTTGCAGCTTTTTGCTGCGACCAAAGCGCAAAGGCGTCCTGGTCCTCACGGCTAATGCCGAACTGCTCCACTAGGTTCTCTGCAGTCTCGCCCATGGCATGAGTGCCATAGAGTTCCTTCATTTTTGGATTCACAAAACGCCATCCAAAAGAGCTGTCGTACATCTTACTGTCCGTACCATAGGCCGTCTGAGGCTTGCTCATGACATAAGGGCCACGGCTCATGTTTTCCACACCTCCAGCGATGAATAGGTCGCCGTCTCCGGCCATGATGGCGCGGTGGGCATGAATAGCTGCGCTCATTCCTGAGGCGCACAAGCGGTTGACGGTTTCGCCCGGAACGCTCCACGGAAGTCCCGCCAAAAGGGCTGCCATGCGGGCCACATTTCGGTTATCCTCTCCGGCTTGGTTGGCACATCCTAGAATGACGTCGTCAATGGCGCTAGCATCCACATCGGGATTCTTCTCCATGAGTTTGGCGATGGTCATGGCCGCCAAATCATCGGTGCGCACCGCGGCAAGGGTGCCTTTAAATTTTCCAATGGGCGTACGAACGCCGTCTACGATATAGGTCTGTTTCATAGGTTCCATTCTTTGCCCGTTCTATATACCGTGCCTTTGAAAAAAGCCACGCGGACATCGTCTTTAAAAATATCAATTTGGTACAAACCCGTCCGGCGAGTTTCGTTGAGCAAGGTGGCTTGAGCTTCTAGAATGTCGCCCGATTGGACCGGCTTCAAGTGATGAATGGCCGTTTCCAAGCTCACACTCTGATTCCCTCCTCCATTCGAGGCAAAGGCCAGCGCTGAATCTGCCAAGCTGTAGCTGATCCCACCGTGGGCAATGCCAAATCCATTGGTCATCTCCTCACGAACAGTCATACGCAAAGTCGCCGATCCCGCTTCGACAGCAATGACCTCAATACCCAGCCATTTGCTGAACGCATCGTGGTCCATCATGTGCTGAACTATTTGTAGGGCCGTACTCATTTTAGGTGTCCGATTCCGTTTTGTCCTGCAACACCGCCATTTCCATAGCTTCGACAGTACAGTCTAGTAAGAACAATAGATTCCCCTTCGCTGCCTCGCTTACCTCGTTGTTCTCCAACACATAGAGGAAAAGTTGAGATAAGGTGTTTGGCGAACTGTTTTCCTTGATGATGGCTTCGATGGCCAATCCTTCATCCTCTTGATGGTTCTCGTAAGACTCCATTTTGGACTCCAATAATTGGTGCCACTTCTCCTCGCCCAAAATGGTCTGACGCCATCCCATTTTCTGGAAGGCCCATTTTAGTGCAAGCACAGATTTCAGCATCCAGCTGTGGGTAAATTCATCCATGCCCTCATCGACGTCCATTAAGGTGCCAAAGATGTACGGCTGTTGGTCAAGGGCCTCATTAAAAACGCGCTGATAAAATTCTGCGGTCCATCCTTCCACCTCTACCAAGGTGTCGTTAAGGCTTAATGCTCCTGAGGTATTGGGTTCTTTCATATGTACGAATTTACGTATAAAAAAAGCCCCAAGCACGAGGCTTGGGGCTTTCCAACTAACACATCAAAATATGAACATCATCACATTTTGCCTTTCATCATGCGGTTCCAGTACAAGTACGGCAAACCATACTTCTTCAAGATCCACATGCTATAGTTTTCCTTCGTCGTATCCACAAACTTGCTGAGGAACGGGTCAGAATCACGAACATTATCATATTTGAACTCCGCCAAAACCATTTTGCTGTAGCCCGTCACAAGCGGACATGAAGAATATCCTTCGTACTGCTTGTCGCCAAACGCTGTGTTTTCCATGTGGGCCAACAAATTAGCCGCTACCACTGGCGCTTGTTTGCGAATCGCTGCCCCAGTTTTAGCTGTAGGAAGCGCTGCCGCATCACCCAATGCAAACACATTTGGGTACTTATTATGCTGTAAGGTATTAATATTTACGTCAATCCAACCTCCTGGAGTGCCATTGCTCAAGGGGCTCGTCTTAATGAAGTCTGGCGCGCTTTGAGGCGGTGCCAAGTGCAGGAAATCAAACGACAATACATATGTAGATTCACCGTCGAGACGCTCACCCAAACCTTCACCTTCGTTGATAGTACAAGCGTTATCACCTGGTTTTGCATTCGAAAAGAGCACCTCTTTCTTATCTACATCAATCTTAGAAATGGCATAGAATGGCTTGAAGCGAATCTCTTTGAATTGCAATACTTTGGTCAATGTTTTCGCAAAGTCTGGCACACCGAAAATCACAGATCCTGGAGTTGCGAATACGACGTTAGTATCCTTTTTCACCCCTTGCTTCGCCCAATAGT
>JAKMGS010000027.1 GCA_022424815.1 Schleiferiaceae bacterium
TAGTAGAAGTAATACGCTCTTGCATCGCACCCATCTCAGAAGCTAGGGTTGGCTGGTAACCTACCGCAGAAGGCATACGACCTAGAAGTGCCGATACCTCAGAACCTGCTTGCGTGAAACGGAAGATATTATCAACGAAGAAAAGGATGTCCTTTCCTTGACCGTCGCCTTCACCATCACGGAAGTACTCTGCCAATGTCAAACCTGAAAGCGCCACACGTGCACGTGCACCTGGAGGCTCGTTCATCTGACCAAATACGAAGGTTGCTTTAGAAGTTTTCATCAACTCCTTATCTACCTTACTAAGATCCCAACCGCCTTCTTCCATGGCATGCATGAAATCGTCACCGTAATTGATAATGCCTGATTCAAGCATCTCACGCATAAGGTCATTTCCCTCACGAGTACGCTCACCAACACCGGCAAATACAGAAAGACCACCGTGGCCTTTGGCAATGTTGTTAATCAATTCCTGAATCAATACTGTCTTACCTACACCGGCACCACCGAAAAGACCAATCTTACCCCCTTTTGAGTAAGGCTCGATAAGGTCAATTACTTTAATACCCGTGAAAAGTACCTCTGTAGATGTACTCAAGTCTTCGAAGGCAGGAGCTGGACGGTGGATAGGCAAACCTTTTGAACGGTCAATACCGCCTATACCATCGATATCCTCACCTACCACGTTAAATACGCGACCGTAAATCTGGTCACCGATAGGCATGGTGATCGCATCACCTTTCGCACGTACCTCTTGACCTCTTTGACATCCATCCAAAGAATCCATAGATACGGCACGTACTGTAGCCTCACCGATGTGCTTTTGCACCTCGAGGATTACTACTTGACCAGTAGATTTTGTTACTTCAAGAGCTTCGTAGATTTTAGGAAGCTCTCCTTTTGAACCGTCAAATTTCACGTCCACGACAGGACCGATAATTTGAGCGATAGTTCCAACTAATTGAGACATTGTGTATTCTTGTTTAATAAGACGGGGCAAAACTACATCAAGGAGTCCTTACACACAACTAGACAAGCCAAGAACTATGGGCCTTCATAATACTTATCAACAAGTTGTTAACAATTTAGGCTTTCATGGCCTGCGCTTGGTAGCGGAATTTGTGAGGTTCATTGACTAACAAGTAATATTAAAACCGTAGTTCGTTAATGTATTGATATGGATTGGATTGATAGTATAGGATTTATTGCAGCTTCGTTGACCACAGCTTCGTTCGTTCCTCAAGCATGGAAAATTATTCGACATAAGAAAGTCAAGGACTTGAGTTTAACGATGTACGCCATGATGTTTACCGGACAAGGCGGATGGTTGATCTACGGCGTTCTCAGTCAAGACTTTCCGCTCATTCTAGCCAATATCATCGGCTGTAGTTTGACAGGTACTATAATTGCCTTCAAAATCTTTATCAAAGAGTAGTCCGGACTTTGTCTATCTCATTTTCTTAAAAATTCTTACATCCTAATAAAGTCGTGGCATAAACTTTGCCCCCCTTTGCGGAACAAAAAAGCGAGAAATCGCTTATGTATTTGTAAAACAACCGCAATATGAAAAAATGGCTTGCCTTATTAGGACTAGCACTTACTCTTTCCGCTCATTCTCAAAACGTTACTATTAGTGGTTACATCCGCGACGCTGCAACTGGAGAAGAGCTCATTAATGCTTCTATTATCAATGAAGAGCGCCAAGGAACCGTATCAAATATTTACGGGTTCTACTCCTTGACCCTTCCGGCCGGAAAACAGACCTTCACGATCAGCTACATTGGGTATGCAAGTGAAGTCCGTACCATTAACCTAAACAGTAGTCAAACCGTTGATTTTGAATTGAGCGAGGCGACAAACGAATTGGCCGAAGTTGAAGTAACCGCTAAAAAGTTAGATGAGAACTTGAACCGCGCCGAAATGTCCACCACTCAGCTCAGCGCCAAACAAATCAAGGCCATACCGCAGTTTCTGGGTGAATTTGATGTGGTTCGCTCCATTACCCTCCTGCCTGGAGTTACGACCGTGGGCGAGGGCGCTAGTGGATTCAACGTTCGTGGCGGTAAAACCGACCAAAATCTCATCCTACTCGACCAAGCACCGGTGTACAATAGTTCGCACATTTTTGGATTTTTCTCAGTTTTTAACGGGGATGCTGTCCGCGATCTGAAGCTGTATAAAGGAGGTATTCCAGCATCCTACGGAGGCCGATTGAGCTCTGTGCTCGACGTCTACCAAAAGGAAGGGAACAGTAAAGAATTTGCAGGAAGCATGGGCTTGGGTCTACTTTCCTCTCGTTTGATGTTCGAGGGTCCAATTGTTAAAGACAAAGCCAGCTTCATGGTGGCAGGACGCCGTTCCTACCAAGATGTGCTATTGAAATTGAGCCCTAATGATGATTTGAACAACATCATCGCCAACTTCTACGACCTCAATGCCAAGGTCAACTATAAATTTTCCGACAAAAGCCGCCTCTTCCTCAGCGCTTATTACGGCAAGGACGCCTTTGGAGTACCGGGGCTTGTAGGATTTAATTGGGGTAACCTAGGACTAACGGCTCGTTGGAACTACCTACTCTCTGATAAGCTTTTCATGAATGTCAGCAGCATATACTCTGATTACGATTACGCCATCTTGTTTGATTTCCCACAAGCGAAAATTGACAACATCGCCTACATCCGTAACCAGGCCAACAAAATCTCATTCAGCTGGTTCCCGAACGCACAACACCAAATCAACTATGGTGTGGAAGCCACCGTATATGATTTTGAACCGTTCTCAACCACCTTGGATTATATCGATAGCAACCTCACGGATATCTCTATCGAGCTTCAAAACGAATATGCTGTAGAACCGGCATTCTTTATCGAAGACGATTGGAAGATCAACAACCGACTCACTGTTCGCGGAGGGTTGCGCTACAGTTCGTTCTACAACGTGGGAGCACGCGACGTGGTAAACTACACCCCTACCTCTATCGGTACCGTTCGCAATGACCTCATTGTAGATACCACCTCATATGCCTCTGGCGAAATCATCGAATCTTTTGATGGTTTACAGGGTCTCGAACCACGACTAGGTATCAACTACAAAACCTCGGAAAACACAGCCATCAAAGCGAGCTACAACCGCATGCGTCAATACTTGCATTTGATCTCAAACACCACTTCTTCATTACCTATTGACACATGGCGTCCCGCAGGTCGTTACATCAAACCTGGTACGGCAGACCAAGTAGCCATCGGCTGGAACCGCAACTTCAACGAAGGCGAGTGGCAACTCAGCGTAGAATCTTATTACAAAAGCATGCGCGACCTTGTTGATTTTAAAAACGGAGCGCAGCCAACAGGTGTGGACAATATCGAGGTAGCCCTGATGACCGGTCAAGGACGTAGCTACGGTTTGGAAATGCAGCTGGACAAGAAAGTTGGCCAACTCACCGGTTGGATCGCCTATACCTACAGCCGCTCGGAACTCCAAGTTGATCTGGGCAGCACCCCGGACGAATGGATCAACCTCGGCGAGTGGTACCCTGCTGCCCAAGACAAACCACATGATTTTGCATTGGTGGCAGCATATGCTTGGAAACCAAACATCAGCTTCTCAGGTTCATTCATTTACCAAACGGGGAAACCCTATACCTACCCAGAAGCGAAGAGTGAATTTGAAGGCATCATTTACCCGTTTGCTTTGAGCAGAAACAACAGCCGTACCCCGGCCTACCACCGTCTTGATTTGAGTATGGACATTGCCGTTCCAAGCAAGCGAGATAACAAAGCCAGCTGGAACGTTGGGGTGTACAATGCCTATGGTCGCAAGAATGCGTTCAGCATTTTCTTCGAAGAAGAATTAGACGACAATGGCGACCCAACGGGTCAAACCAAAGCCACGCAGTTGAGCATCTTCGCTACTGCCATTCCGATGATTACCTACAACCTAGAGTTTTAATTCCCATGAAAAAGTACCTATACTTCTTTATCGCCGCGGCAATTTTGACCGCATGTGAAACAGACGTTACCGACAAGGTAAAAACCGACGCTTATGATGGCGCTGCCCTTCTTTCTGTCAGCGGTTCAGTCACAGATTTAGTGGGCACCGGAACCTATGTCGACCTTGCCATCAGCTCCCCATATTTGGAAACTGGCGTACCTGCCACCATCACCGGAGCCATCGTAGAAGTGTACGAAAACGACAGCTTGGTCAGTACCTTAACAGAGATAAGTCCTGGTCATTATGAGGATACTACACTGGTTGCAACAATCGGTTATGGCTATAGACTGCTCATCGATGTGCCGTCGGGTTATGGAGATGCCACGGGATTATGGGAAAGCACCACCGACGTGGTGAATACGCCCTTCACCCTTCTTGCTCCTATGTTCCCCATCATGGAAGACGATAGCAGCTGGATCGACTTCCGCACCGGAGATTCTGTCTGGTATGCTGATGCAGATTCTTGTTATTACAGTCCTTACGCGCTGTGGAATGATCCTGTGGGGAAAGGCAACGCTTATTGGATAAAGAACTACTGGACGACAGAAATCTATGCACCAAACGGACTCTTGGGACCCTTTGAACCACAAGAGACTGAAAAGAGCTTGAATTCTGAGATCAATATTTTTAACGACGACCAATTCATTCAAGGCACCCAGGTCAGCCGTTTCAATTTCATCGGCCCTCCATACACCGTCTACCGCGACACGTTAATAAACCTAGTATTCGAGACGCGCACCTTGAGTGAAGGCATGTACGATTACCTCACCGTAATGGCCAATAATATTGGCGGCGGCGGCTTATTTAGTGTGCCATATAGCCCTCAAATTGGAAATATTCGTCGTACAGATGATACAACAGTCTATGGTTTGGGATATTTTTATGCAACATCAGTTAGATTTGATAGCATAACTCTATTCCACCCATTCTAATGAATAACCTTCACTGGACCACTGACTTTTTAAGCAAACAAGGCGTGCGCGAAGAATTCGTGCAGTGGATCGCCTTAGGTATTGATATCATTCTATTAGTATTGATTTCATGGGTGGCCGATTTTATCGCCCGCCGCATCCTCCTTTCCATCATCCACACCTTGGTCAAACGCTCCAAAGCCACTTGGGACGACTACTTCTTCGAGCAGAAAGTCTTCAAGAATTTGGCGCACCTAGTTCCAGCATGGATTGTTCACAGTAGCGTACCGTATATTTTCGATGATGTACCATCAGCTATTCCTTATTTAGAAAAGCTCGTCATACTTTACGTTGTTATTCTTGGCGTTAGTCTGGTCAACCGAACACTACGGGCTTTGGAAAATTGGACTAGCATGACTGAGAAATATGCGAATACTCCAATACGCACAATCTCACAAGTTTTACGAATCCTTGCTTTTTTCGGAGCACTAATTACCGTGATCAGCGTACTTACTGGGACTAATCCAGGAAATATCTTAGGAGCACTAGCAGGTACGACCGCAATTCTAATCCTTGTCTTCCAAGACAGTATCAAAGGGCTTTTGGCTAACTTCCAGATTCACATGTATGACCTGATCAAGGTCGGCGATTGGATTACCTTCACTAAATACGGTGTGGATGGGGATGTTCTAAGTATAGATCTCACGACTGTCAAGGTTCAAAACTTCGATAAAACCGTGAGCACTGTGCCTGCCACTGCCTTTGTTTCCGACAGCTTTATCAATTGGCGCGGCATGAGTGAGAGTGGTGCTCGACGCATCAAGCGCAACATTCATATTGATATCACCTCTATCCGACATTTAGACGAAGGCTTGGCAGATAGCCTCAGAGAAATAGACCTCATCCATGATTTCATGGTGCAGCGTCAATCCGAGATTGATAACAATAATCAAAAGAAAGGCATTCAAGGCGCCAGCAAGCTCAATGGCCGTCGTCAAACCAACATAGGTCTGTACCGCAAATATGTAGAGTTCTACTTGAATAATCACCCCGGCATCCATAACGACTTCACCTTGATGGTACGCCAGCTACAACCCACCACGGAAGGACTACCTATAGAGGTCTATTGTTTCACCAGTACCATCGTGTGGCAAGAGTACGAAGGCATTATGGCCGATATTTTCGACCACCTCTATGCTGCGACACGCCACTTCGACCTCGCGCTATTCCAGAGTCCTACGGGTGCCGATGTTAGAGCCATCACTGGAAAGTAAGCGCTCGACTTTTTCCGAAAAATTTTAAAACAAATAATAACCCCCCGGGCGCTCCGCGCCCGGGGGGTTTGTTATGGCATATTTTGCCTCGGCTTACGCCTCGGCTGTTTCTTCCATGTAGCTCTCAATAGGCTCACAAGTACAGATGAGGTTGCGATCCCCGTAGGCATCGTCTACTCGACGTACAGATGGCCAGAACTTGTTCTCGGCAACATATTCCAATGGGAAGGCTGCTTGTGAACGTGTATATGGCAACTCCCAAGTATCTGCACAAATCATTGCTTGGGTGTGTGGCGCATTCTTCAACACGTTGTTCGAAGCTTCCATGTCGCCGCGAGTTACGGCATCGATTTCCGCACGGATGCTCAACATGGCATCACAGAAGCGGTCGAGTTCCGCCTTGCCTTCACTTTCTGTAGGCTCCACCATTACGGTACCCGCTACTGGGAAGCTCACTGTAGGCGCGTGGAATCCATAGTCCATCAATCGCTTGGCGATATCGGTAACTTCAATGCCAGCATCCTTCTTGAACGGACGGCAATCTAGGATCATTTCGTGTGCCGCACGGCCGTTCTCTCCAGAGTACAATACATCAAATGCTCCTGCGAGGCGCTCCTTGATGTAGTTGGCGCTGAGGATGGCGTATTGGGTTGAATCTGTCAATCCTTCTGCACCCAACATTTTAATGTAGGCGTAAGAAATCAATAGGATTAATGCCGAGCCCCATGGTGCTGCAGAGATCGAGTTGATTCCTTGCTCGCCACCCATGTCGATTACTGGGTGTTTTGGAAGGAATGGAGCGAGGTGAGCCTTACAGCAAATAGGACCCATACCTGGACCACCACCTCCGTGAGGAATGGCGAAGGTCTTGTGCAAGTTCAAGTGACAAACATCGGCGCCGATCAGACCCGGTGAGGTCAACCCTACCTGAGCATTCATGTTGGCACCGTCCATATATACCTGACCACCGTGTTGGTGAATGATGTCGGTAATTTCCTTCACTGCACTTTCAAACACACCATGCGTAGATGGGTAGGTAATCATGAGCGAGCTCAAGTTTTCGCCGTGTTGCTCTGCTTTAGCGCGTAGGTCTTCTACATCGATGTTTCCGTGATCATCACAAGCGACTACTACGACCTTCATTCCCGCCATCACGGCAGAGGCCGGGTTCGTTCCGTGCGCCGAAGAAGGAATAAGAGCGATATCACGATGGCCTTCACCATTGGCTTGGTGGTAGGCACGAATGACCATTAGACCTGCATATTCTCCTTGCGCACCAGAGTTTGGTTGCAAAGAGGTGGCATCAAAACCTGTGATGACGGCTAGGTCGCGCTCCAAGGTGTTAATGACCTCAGCATAACCTTCGGCCTGGTCCACAGGTACGAACGGGTGAATGCCGTTCCAAGCTGCTGTAGAAAGTGGAATCATCTCAGAGGCGGCATTGAGCTTCATAGTACATGATCCTAGTGAGATCATACTGTGGTTCAAGGCCAAATCCTTGCGCTCCAAAGATTTCAAATAGCGCATCATATCCGTCTCGCTATGGTAGCTGTGGAATACTTCATGCGTCATGAAATCAGATAAACGAATCAACTCTTCTGGCAAGTTGCCGGTAGGATCTGCCATTTCAATGGTCTCTACCCCTTCAACTTTTGCGAGGATGGCGACGATATCTGCCAAATCTGCATCCGTGGTGGTTTCGTTCAATGAAATACCAATAGTTTGCTCGTCGAAATATCTGAAGTTCACCTCAGCCGCCTCTGCCAATGCTTTGACCTGGGTTGCCGTTGAATTTTTTAAGGAGATTTTCAAGGTGTCGAAGAAGTGCGTGTTGCGCTGGGTCAATCCCATACCTTTCACGGCTTCATTCAAGGCTGTGGCATGCAAGTGGATCGTTGAAGCGATGCCTCTCAGTCCTTCCGGTCCGTGGTATACACCATAGGCACCGGCCATTACCGCCAACAATACTTGGGCAGTACAGATATTTGATGTCGCCTTGTCGCGCTTGATGTGTTGCTCGCGTGTTTGCAAGGCCATACGTAATGCTGGATTGCCATCAGTATCGATGGTACGACCGATGATACGACCAGGAATGAAACGCTTGTAGCTTTCTTTCGTCGCAAAGAATCCTGCGTGAGGACCTCCATAACCTAGAGGAATCCCGAAGCGTTGCGTTGTTCCTACCACAGCATCCGCACCCCACTCTCCAGGAGGCGTGAGCAATACGAGCGACATGATATCCGCTGCCACGACTAACTGAACCTCAGCAGCATTACATGCCGCTGCAAAGGCGCGGTAATCTTCTACTGAACCGTCGGCATTTGGGTATTGTACCAACGCACCGAAGAATTCTTCGGTAGGCTCAAATGTTTTGTAATCTCCGAAGACCAATTCTACTCCGATAGGCTCCGCACGTGTGAGCAACAAAGCGATGCTTTGTGGGAAGGTGTTTTGATCGACAAAGAATTTATTCGCACCGGCTTTTTTCTTGGCTCGTGACATGGCACCATAGAACATGCTCATGGCTTCTGCTACCGCAGTGGCTTCGTCCAAGAGAGATGCATTGGCGAGTTCCATACCCGTGAGGTCAACGACCATGGTCTGGTAATTCATCAACGCCTCCAAACGGCCTTGTGCTATTTCAGCTTGGTACGGCGTGTAAGCCGTATACCATCCTGGGTTCTCTAAAATGTTGCGCTGGATCACCCCTGGAAGTACGGTCGGGTGGTACCCCATACCGATGTAGGTGGTGAAGACGGTATTCATCTGACCGAGCTCGCCAATGTGCGTGGCAAACTCTGCCTCTGTCATCGCAGGCGCAAGATCCATTTCACCTCTGAAACGAATGGCTTCAGGTACGGTCTGCTCGATAAGAGCGTCTAGTGATTCAGCCCCAATGGTCTGGAGCATTGCGGTGACTTCGAGCGGTTTAGGTCCGATGTGTCTGTAGGCAAAGGAATTGCGCTTCATACTCTGTTAATATTAGATGAGTCAAAAGTACGGCAGACTCGCCGAACATAGCGTACATTTATGAGTCCATAATGACAAGAAATATCCACCCGGTTATAAACATTTTTTTAGGCCTATTAAGGCCGTTCATCTACGCGAATTTTTGGGTCGCTGGGGCGGTTTGGGCGTTGACCCGACTGTCCGAATTCCAATTGACCAACTGGTGGGAAGCCGGGGCCATGGATGATTACGGCTACTTCGTGCTGAATCCATCCTTTGCTGGTTTAAACGCTGCTGGAACGCTCATTGTTTACGGATTTGCCCGATTGTTTGAATCCCCAGGTGATGAAGGGTTACAAAGTAAGATCAGTCAATGGCGATCGGCCATGCCCAAAACCGCACAACTAAGCATGGGACTTGGTGTCTCCTATGTGGCCATATGGTGGGCACTTTACGGTTCTTGGAACCTTTTGTTTTTATATGCCGGTGCCATCGCAGTGGCCGCCTTGTACCCCCTCCCCTTTATTTTGAGGAAATCTGGCGGCGGATTGCGTTCTATTCCGGGACTGAAACTCATGGTCATTGCGGCAGTATGGGCGTATGTGACGGCCGTCATTCCCAGTGTTCAAGCGGGGACCTTTACCATCGGAGTATTCTTTGAGCGCTTCTGGTGGACTGCTGCCCTGACCTTGCCTTTCGATGTTCGGGATATGATGGTAGATCAAGGGAGCATTCGGACTTTGCCGCATATGGCCGGACCTAGGAACATGGTGTGGCTGGCGAACCTGATGCTCTGGTTCAGCTTTTACCTCCAGATCCAATTGTTTGAAATGCCCCTCGTCTACACATTCGGACTCTACCTCCTTTGCTCCATTATTATTGTTCTGGCCAATCCAAAATTGGGCGACCTATACTACAGCCTACTCATTGAAGGACTCCCATTCCTACTGTTGGGACTATGGGTCCTTAGTCCCTACCTTTAAGGCACCATAATACAACCATGAACGTACTCAGTAAAGCACACGCACAGGAACTCGATGCCAATGATTCATTGGCCCACTTCCGTAACGAATTTCACCTCCCCGTGATCGACGGCAAGCAAACGCTCTACTTCACGGGCAACAGCTTGGGGCTGATGCCAAAATTGGCCGAAAAATACCTGGAAGAGGAGCTTGAGGATTGGAAGAACTGGGGCGTAGAAGGACATTTTCATGCCCGCCGCCCTTGGATGCCGTACCATGAATTCTTTTCGGAAAGCCTGTCAAAACTCGTGGGCGCCAAACCTGAAGAAGTTGTGGTCATGGGGTCGCTGACAAACAACTTGCATTTGTTGATGGTAAGCTTCTTTCGTCCGGAAGGAAAGCGCACGAAGATTTTGTGCGAAGCTAAAGCCTTCCCGTCGGACCAATATGCCTTAGCCTCTCAACTCCGCTACCATGGATTAGACCCAAAAGAACACCTGATCGAGGTGGGACCGCGCGAGGGTGAACACCACATTCGCAAGGAAGATTTCATGGCCGCTATCGATGCCCATGGAGAAGAAATTGCGATGATGATGATCGGTGGGGTAAATTACTACACCGGCCAAGTGATGGACATGAAACACCTTACCGCCTATGCGCAAAACAAAGGCATTATAGTCGGTTGGGATTTGGCGCATGGCGCGGGGAATATCGACATCAAATTGCACGATTGGAATGTAGATTTTGCCGCGTGGTGCCACTACAAATACATCAACTCAGGTCCTGGGGCAACGGCCGGGTACTTTGTGCATGAACGCCACCACGGCAAGGCCGACATCCCTCGTTTCGAAGGATGGTGGGGACACGATAAAGAGACACGGTTCGAGATGCCCGAAACGTTTAAACCTATACCTACGGCAGAGGCGTGGCAACTGTCCAACGTACCGGTAATGGCGATGGCACCGCTTCGTGCGAGTCTCGATTTATTTGATAAGGCTGGGGTAGAAAACCTGCGTGCAAAGAGCAGAAAACTGACGGGGTACTTGCAAGAGGTGTTGGAGTTTGTCGCAGAAGAATCGGACAGTAATTTCGAAATTATTACTCCTATGGAGGAGCGCGGCGCACAGATATCCTTGCTTGTGCACGGCTACGGAAGACCGCTGTTTGACTATTTAATGGAGCACGGCGTAATTGCCGATTGGCGCGAACCCAATGTCATTCGCATGGCACCGGTTCCGCTATATAATAACTTCGAGGACATTCGTGCCTTTGGTGAAATCTTGTTGAACTACCTCAAAGCTCAGCAAGTATGAAAAAAGTAATCATCGTCGGTGCCGGCTTGGCAGGATCGTACATGGCCTACGCCATGGGTAAAAAAGGCTACGAGGTTCAGGTTTTTGAAAAACGACCGGACCCCCGCAAATCCAGCTACGGCTCGGGAAGATCCATCAACCTTGTCGTCAGCCATAGGGGCTGGACGGCATTGGCCTATGCCGGAATAGAGGAAGAGATTCGCAAGATTGTGGTCCCGGCATACGGGCGTCAGATTCACGACCTCGAAGGCAACGAGAGTTACTTTGCCTACAACATTGACAACAAAGCCATTCACAGCATCAGCCGTGGCGAGTTCAATAAAACTTTGGTGGAATTGGCCGAAGCACTACCGAATGTAACGATCACCTTTGATGCCTTCTGTGAACATGTGGACTTCAAATCGGGGACCGTTCACATGAAGCAAGGCGAGCAGCTCAATGCCTATTCAGCCGACCTCATCGTTGGGGCGGACGGAACAGGTTCTTCGGTACGTGGCGCCTTGATGAAACAACCGCGCTTTAATTACAGCCAAGAGTTTATTGACAGTGGGTACAAGGAAGTCCACATTCCCGCAGGCGTGAATGGCGAACCTCAACTCAATATCGACGCGCTACACATCTGGCCGCGCCGCGAATTCATGCTGATGGGACTGGCCAATACAGACAACGGTTTCACCGGAACGGTTTTCGCACCGTTCGACGGCGAATACGGATTGGACTACCTCAAAACGGGGGAAGACGGCATGCGTTATTTCGAGAAGTATTTCAAAGACGCCATCCCGCTCATTCCAAATTTAGAGGAGCAATGGGAAAGCAACCCTCCGTCGGCCTTGGCGTGTATTCGTTGTGAACCTTACCATTGGGGCACCAACACCATGCTCATAGGTGATGCCGCACATGCCACCGTTCCCTTCTATGGCGAAGGGATGAACGGGTCGCTAGAAGATGTTCGCGTATTCTTGGAGCTGCTCGATGAGCACGGGGATTCTGACATGAAAAAAGTACTGGAAATCTACACAGAACAACGCGTGCCTGCAGGCAATGCTTTGGTAGACTTAAGCTTGAGAAACTTCATTGAAATGCGCGACCTGGTGGCCGATCCAAGCTTCCAATTGCGCAAAAAAATAGAGCGTAAGGTGCAAGTCAACCATCCAGACAAATGGACGCCGCTCTACACTTTGGTGAAGTTCACCAACATCCCGTACCATGAAGCAAAGGCAGAAGGAGAGCGCCACGATCGAATCATGGAAGAAATTCTAGCCATGGACGGTGTCGAGGAGCATTGGGACAGTGAAGAGGTAGAACAAGAAGTGCTCCGATTGTTCGAATCTGTCCGTTAGAATCGAACGCCACCGGTGTGAATCCACACTACGTTTCCTTGTAAGCTGGTGCGCTGAAGATAGGCCCACACCTTTGCGTTGTAGTTGGGATCCAGTGGTATACCCGTAGTTTGCTCAAAATTCTCAGCCTCCTCGAGCAGTGAAGGCGACCATTTCCCAAAGCCGCCAAAACGAGTTTCATCTTCCCAGTGAAGGGTAATGTGTTTTGCCAAGGCCTGCTGTTGTGCGGCGGCGCATTCTATGAGGGCACCTTTCACGGCACTCACTACGTGGACCTGCGTTTTGCAGTGTGGAGGCATCGCCGCAAGAATACCAGAGACGGTTGTACCTGTACCGGAGGCAAGCACGAGGTGATCGGGTTCATGGGCCAATTCTTTCCAGATCTCCCCACAACCCTCCATGGCGTGCGACCCAGCACCGCCCTCAGGAAGTACCCTGCCCGAGTATCCCGTCCAACCTGTTTCACGCAAGGACCTAAACGCACTGCGAGAAACAAATTCCAAGGCCATCCCTTGTGCCTGGCAATACTTCAGCAAGTCGTTGCTCGAGGCGTTCAATTCCTCGCCACGCACAACTCCGGTGATGGGATGACCAAAGTGCTTGGCTGCGAAAGCTGCGGCCGGCAAGTGATTGCTAAAGGCACCACCGAAGGTCGTGATGGGCTCTCCAGGACGTAGTATTTGGAAAAATCCTTGGAGCTTGCGCCACTTGTTGCCGGAGACTATGGGGTGGATGAGATCGTCGCGTTTGATATACAGGTCCAATTCCGGTTTCACCGTCAACTTTTGTACGGGAGAAGGTGTTAAAAATGGCATTGGTATAGCATCCATAATGCAAAGCTAAGGAGCCTTACCTTTGAAGTACCCAAAAATTCCGAAATCGGACATGTTTAATAAAGACTTGGACCCTGAAGATTTCTACAAAAGCCCTGAAGGCTTTATCATCTTCACCGAGAAATACCACATAAAGCGCGGCTATTGCTGCCAAAGCGGTTGTAAGCACTGCCCGTACGGATACGATAAAAAAACCCACAGAATACGTGACTAGATCGATCAACGAATTTCAACTCGCCATTGCCGAAGGGATCCCTAACCAACTCCCTCCGAAGCGCGAAGTGCCTACAGAAGTTAACCGAGCGCCCAAGCGCAAAGACATCCTAAGTGCCGGCGAGAAGCGCCTGGCCATGGAAAATGCCTTGCGCTACTTTCCGAAGGAGTGGCATGCGGAATTGGCCCCAGAATTTTTAGAGGAGCTCAAGGAATTTGGACGCATTTATATGTACCGATTCAAGCCTTCGTACGACATGCATGCTCGCGGGATTGAAGAATATCCGTGCAAGACGCCTCAGGCGGCGGCCATCATGTTGATGATCCAAAACAACCTGGATCCGGCGGTGGCGCAACACCCGGAGGAGCTGATCACCTACGGCGGTAATGGGGCGGTGTTCCAGAATTGGGCACAATACCTCTTGACGATGAAATACCTCAGCGAAATGACTGAGGAGCAGACCCTACACATGTACAGCGGCCACCCGATGGGCCTCTTCCCTTCTTCCAAAGAAGCGCCGCGTGTGGTGGCGACCAACGGAATGATGATTCCAAATTACAGCCAGCCGGACGATTGGGAAAAATTCAATGCCCTAGGCGTTACCCAATACGGTCAAATGACGGCCGGTTCCTACATGTACATTGGTCCACAAGGAATCGTGCACGGAACAACCATTACCGTATTGAATGCGGCACGCATGAAATCTAGCGGTGGACCGGAAGGAAAACTATTTGTCACTGCGGGATTGGGCGGTATGTCAGGAGCGCAGCCAAAGGCAGGAAATATTGCTGGGGTGGTGAGCATCACCGCAGAAATCAATCCAAAGGCAGCCTACAAGCGTCACGAGCAGGGCTGGGTGGACGAAATTACCACCAGCACCGATGAGGCCATCGACATGGCCCTGGAATTCCAGGCAGAAAAACGCGCACGAAGCATCGCCTACATAGGAAACATCGTGGACCTCTGGGAGCGCATGGTGGAGCGCAATGTACACGTCGACCTGGGTTCTGACCAGACCTCCCTGCACAACCCTTGGGCGGGAGGATATTACCCTCAGGGCATGAGCTATGAGGAGTCGAACGAAATGATGACCAACAAGCCTGATGAATTTAAAGTACGCATCCAAGCGACCTTGAAGAATCACGTAAAAGCAGTCAATGCGCTCGTAGAAAACGGCATGTACTTCTTCGATTACGGCAATGCATTCTTATTGGAAAGCTCTCGCGCCGGTGCAGAAATCATGGATACGGACGGCGAGCACTTCCGCTACCCGTCTTATGTCCAAGACATCATGGGACCCATGTGTTTCGACTACGGTTTTGGTCCGTTCCGCTGGGTATGTGCCAGTGGCGATGGAACCGATTTAGATAAGACCGATGCCATCGCTCAAGAAGTCCTGGAAGGACTCATGGCCAAGGCACCGAAAGAAATTCGCCAGCAGTTGGACGACAACATTCGTTGGATCAAAGGCGCTAAGGAAAATAAATTGGTCGTAGGTTCTCAAGCGCGCATCCTGTATGCCGATAGCGAAGGTCGCATTGAGATCGCACGCGCTTTTAACAAAGCCATTGCCGCAGGAGAGATTGGTCCTGTCGTATTGGGGCGTGATCACCACGATGTAAGTGGCACCGACAGTCCGTACCGCGAGACCTCGAACATCTACGACGGCTCGAGCTTCACCGCAGATATGGCCATCCAGAATGTCATTGGGGACAGTTTCCGCGGCGCTACCTGGGTCAGTATTCACAACGGCGGCGGCGTTGGATGGGGCGAAGTCATCAATGGTGGATTCGGTATGTTGCTCGACGGCTCTGCGGAAGCAGAGCGCAAGCTCGAGAACATGTTGCTCTATGATGTAAACAATGGTATCGCAAGAAGGTCGTGGGCTAGAAATAAAGAAGCTATATTCGCAATTGAACGAGAGATGCAGCGCACCCCTAATTTGAAGGTAACTGTGCCGAAGCTCGTAGACGAAAACGTATTGAACAACCTAGAATTTTAACATGAAAAAATTACTATTAATCACTTTTGGGATCGCAGTATTAGGCAGTTGTAAAAATCCAAATAATACAGATGCAGTAACACCTGGTTTGAACATTGGCTTTGTAAGAATGGATACATTGCAAGATAAATACGATTACTTCCAAGAATTGGTCGAAGAATTAAATGCGGAACAGGAAGAAATCATCGCTGATCTGGAACGCCGTCAAAAGTCCCTACAAGAGGATATTCAAATTTATCAAGAAAGAGCCCCTCGCATGTCGCAACGCCAGCGAGAGAGAAGTGAAGCAGATTTAATGCGCGTGCAGCAAGCCTACATGGAGGCAGAAAAAAATGCTGAAGCGAGACTTTTAGAAAAACAAACAGATTTATCTCAAACACTTAAAGATGAGCTAGATAAAGCGACGATTATTGTCAAAGATGAATTGAATCTTGACTTCGTTTTAAGATTTGAGGATGGAGGTATTTTATACGGAAATGATGAGTATGACATCACTGATCGAATGATCGAATTACTCAATAGTAAAACACCAAATTCAGCAAATGAAGACTCTGAAGGCGCTGTAGAAATAAGCGCTGCCAATGAAGAATCTTAATGCCTCTTAAGCTTTTGTTATAAAAAAACCGGGCGCGCTGCGCCCGGTTTTTTTTTGAGCGTTGTTTTTATAAGTAGTATCGGAATCCTAAGGCGCCACCTACGCTGTAGGGAATCTCTCTAAGTCCGATATCCGCATTGTTAATGGGCGATAAGGCAAATCTAAATTCACCTCGCAAAGTGAAGACTAGGTCATTCGCTACGCGGAATTCGTTACCTAAGGCGAAGCCGATAGCCCCGTTGAAACCATTGTGGTATTTTGTTTGTGAACCGCGCTGGTACATTAGGCCAAGAGCGCCAGTCGCGGCATCTGCTGCATAGTTCGGCGCGCCACTCTCCCATTGGCGTTCGATCCTTTGCATAAAAATCAAGTCATAAGAAGGTACAACTTGCAATGCCCAAATTTCCGTCATCTGCGTGTGGAAGATGATTTGGATGGGAACAGCAA
>JAKMGS010000107.1 GCA_022424815.1 Schleiferiaceae bacterium
GTAATCGATGTTGAGGAACTCCCAGAGGTTGCCGGAGGGGTTTTGGGCGGTATCGACGGTGTTTTGAAGTAGAAAGGCCAGCGCGGTGCGGGGTAAGGGTTTGGGAAAGGTACAGGTCCAATTCCGTCCATCAAGCTCAGGGTACAATGCGGTGTCGATGGCCGTGCCTTGGTGGTAGGCAATGAGGCCATTGAGAGCGCCTTGGGCGGGGACGCAGGCCTCGTTGAACGTGAGGCGGATGGCGCGGGGAGATTCTTGGGCGATGGAGATTAGACGTGGAGACAAAGTGTCTTGGAAGGCATGACCTTCGAGGTGCAATGTGGAAAACAAAAACTTGTCCACACGAGAGGCGGTGTATTTGCAGTAGAGGGTGAACCGGCGTGAGTTGCGCAGGGTGCTGTCGGTGGCGCTGAGCAGGAGGTTTTGGTCGTCGTACACCCTGAAGGTATAGGTGGAATCACGGGTGAGGCGTAGGCTAAGGGTTGGGCTGCTTTGGTTGAGGTAGCCGGGAAGAGATGCGAGGGTGGAGTCGTTTTGGCCAGGGCGTCGTAAGATGAGGCTCAGGGCATCCGAAGAATTGCCGGAGAGTTGCAGGACGTATTGTCCCTTGGGCCCATCGATGAATTGGACCTCGCAAAAATTACTGGAAGAGGGGTTAAAGTCCAGGGTGATGTTGAGTCGCCACTGTGCATTGATTGCGGCGGTTGAGGGCAGGGACCAATGCAGTGATCCGGCCCCAGGCGCATTCGTACGCAGGCCTTCGCTCGTGAAATTCATCCAAGCGGTATCCCCTGACCAAAGGGGATTTTTGGTAAGGAGGGAGTCCGAAATTATGGTTGATTGGCCGTGTAGGCTGTTTAAAATGAGGCAAAACAGAAGTGTTCGTACACTTCGAAACAAGGTGTAGTTCATAAGGCGGATTAGAATTAGTTTTGTGGGGTTCTATTTAAGTTAAGACATTTTATGAGAGTCGCGGTTGTGGGTGCCACTGGAATGGTGGGCCAAATCATTTTGAAAGTATTGGCGGAGCGCAGTTTCCCAGTGACGGAATTAGTTCCCGTAGCCTCGGAGCGCAGTGTAGGAAAAAAAGTTGCCTTTGGAGGACAGGATTGGACCATCGTGAGCTTGGCCGATGCGGTTGCTGAGGCTCCAGATGTTGCCTTGTTCTCAGCTGGCGGTGAAACTTCTTTGGAGTGGGCGCCAAAATTCGCAGCTGTAGGCACGCGCGTGGTCGACAACTCTAGTGCTTGGCGCATGGACGCCGACAAGAAATTGGTCGTACCAGAAATCAATGCCGATGTTCTCGAAGAGGGCGATATGATCATCGCAAATCCGAATTGTTCTACGATCCAACTCGTCGTTGCCCTCAACCCCCTTCACCAAGCTTTTGGCGCGAAACGCGTGATCGTAAGCACTTACCAAAGCGTTACGGGTACTGGGAAAGCGGCCGTAGATCAGCTCGAGGGCGAGCGCAATGGCGAGGATCCTCAGATGGTGTATCCGTACAAGATCGACCGCAATTGTATCCCACATTGTGATGTGTTCTTGGACAACGATTACACCAAGGAGGAGATGAAAATGACTCACGAAACTGTGAAAATCATCGGCGATGCGGGCATCAAACTTGCGGCCACTGCCGTTCGTGTTCCCGTTCAGGGCGGGCACAGCGAGAGTGTGAACGTGGAGTTTGAGCGCGATTTCACCTTGGAGGAAGTGCGTAAAATCTTGAGCGAGACGCCAGGGGTAACCTTGCAGGATCGCCCGGAATTCAATACCTACCCCATGCCTTTGATGGCCGAAGGCAAGGATGATGTTTATGTGGGCCGATTACGTCGCGACTTCACTACCGATCGTGGCCTCAACATGTGGATTGTGAGCGACAACCTTCGCAAAGGCGCAGCGACCAACACCGTTCAGATTGCGGAAGTTCTGATGGCCAAAGGCTTTATCGGATAAGCGATTTGTAAGAAACAATAGGTCCAATTTTTGCGTTATTACTACCATGAATTGGAAACTTTTATTGCTCGCCGTCGTAGGGCTGTCGAGCTGCAACGCACAAACAAAATCGAAAATGTCAGATCCATATACTATGGCGACCATTCCCGCGGCTGAACCAGGCCAGGAGGTGGCCGTATTGGCCTCAGGTTGTTTTTGGGGGACCGAATTCTACTTGCAAAAAGTACCCGGAGTCATCGCCACCACGTGTGGATATACCGGGGGCTTTGTGAAGAACCCGTCGTACCGCGAGGTGTGTACCAAACGCACTGGGCACTATGAGGCCGTGCATGTAGTTTTTGACCCGGCTCAGGTGAGCTTTGAGGAATTGGCCCGAGTATTCTTTGAAACGCATGACCCAACCCAGCGCGACGGTCAAGGTCCGGACATAGGTCCGCAATACCGCAGTGCCGTGTTTTTCCAAAACGAAGCGCAACGCGAAACCTCGCAGATGTTGAAGGACTTGTTGATCGAGAAAGGGTATGATGTCGCGACAGAGATCTTGCCGGCAGCGGAGTTTTACTCGGCGGAGAACTACCATCAGGATTATTATGACAATAAAGGAGGATCGCCCTATTGTCATGCGCCTCGGAAGTTGTTCTAAGGAAAAATTTTTCAGCATAAAAAAAACCCCCGCGCCACCGGCGCGGGGATTTTTATTTGTTGAGAGTCTATTATTCAGCCACCAACTCGAAATCTTCCATGAATTTGGTCGTGTAGACCCCTTTGCGGAAGTTTTCGTTGTCCAACAACTGTTGGTGGAAAGGAATAGTCGTTTTAATACCTTCTACGATAAACTCGTCCAAAGCACGCTCTAGCTTATCCAAAGCTTCTTCACGAGTACGAGCCGTTACGATCAACTTAGCGATCATAGAGTCGTAGAACGGAGGAATTACGTACCCGCTGTAACAATGTGTGTCTAGGCGAACTCCGTGACCTCCTGGAGCATGGAATGAGGTAATTGCACCTGGTGAAGGACGGAAGTCGTTGAACGCATCTTCTGCGTTGATACGAACTTCAATACTGTGCATTTCTGGGAAGTAGTTCTTACCTGAAATTTTCTCTCCTGCGGCCACTTTAATCTGCTCGCGAATCAAATCGAATCCAACTACTTGCTCGGTAATTGGGTGTTCTACCTGAATACGTGTGTTCATTTCCATGAAGTAGAAGTTGCGGTCCTTATCTACTAAGAACTCAACCGTACCGGCGCCTTCGTATTTGATGAATTCAGCTGCTTTCACGGCGGCATCACCCATTTTCTTGCGGAGTTTATCCGTCATGAATGGAGATGGCGTTTCTTCGACCAATTTCTGGTGGCGACGTTGTACCGAACAATCACGCTCGCTCAAGTGACACGCCTTACCGTAGGCATCACCGATCACCTGAATTTCAATGTGGCGTGGCTCCAAAATGAGCTTCTCCATGTACATGCCATCGTTTCCAAAGGCTGCAGCCGCCTCACGACGTGCGCTTTTCCAAGCACCTTCTAACTGGCCCTCTTCCATAATGGCGCGCATACCCTTACCACCACCACCGGCGGTCGCTTTCATCATCACGGGGTAGCCAATAGCACGTGCTGTTGCTACTGCATCTTCATAGGTTTCGAGGATACCTTCAGAACCAGGAACACAAGGAACACCCGCTTCCTTCATGGTCTCCTTAGCCGTAGCCTTGTCACCCATTTTTTCGATTTGCTCGGCTGTTGCACCAATGAATTTGATGC
The DNA here is from genome assembly GCA_022424815.1 of Schleiferiaceae bacterium. GTDB lineage: Bacteria > Bacteroidota > Bacteroidia > Flavobacteriales > Schleiferiaceae > UBA10364. Next base: position 3,719 of record JAKMGS010000107.1, read on the forward strand.
CGTGCTCTTCACATATACGAGAGAATTTAGCATTTTCACTTAAGAAGCCGTAGCCTGGGTGAATGGCGTCTGCATTCGTGATTTCTGCCGCAGAAATAATGTTTGGGATGCTCAAATAGCTTTCCGAAGAAGCCGCTGGGCCTATACATACTGCCTCGTCTGCGAATCTTACGTGCAGTGAATCAGCATCCGCTTTTGAATAAACAGCCACCGTTTTGATACCCATTTCTTTACACGTACGAATGACGCGAAGGGCAATCTCACCACGGTTGGCAATGAGTACTTTCTTAAACATACCTGAAAGGTTTCGTTCTTATGACGGATCTACCAAGAATAATGGCTGATCGTATTCTACTGGTGTTTGGTCGTCGACCAAGACCTTCACAATCTTTCCGCTTACCTCACTTTCGATCTCATTGAAGAGCTTCATCGCTTCGATGATGCAAACAACATCACCTGGCTTCACCTCGTCGCCGACCTTCACAAAAGCATCTTCTTCTGGGCTTGCGCTGCGGTAGAACGTACCAATCATTGGAGATTTTACAGTGATATAGTTGCTATCATCATCTGCTGGAGCTTCTGCCGCTGGAGCCGCCGCTGGAGCCGCCGCTGGAGCTGCCGCCGCTGGAGCCGCTGCCATAGCTACAGGTGCTTGTGGAGCCATCGCTTGGATGATTGTTGGTTGCTCAGCATCAGAACCTGTTTTGATGTTGATCTTGAAGTCTTCAGTTTCTAGACTCACTTCTTGAGCGCCGCTTTTCGCAACGAATTTGATGAGTGCTTGGATTTCTTTCAAGTCCATGTTCGTGTGTTATTTAGGAATATGAATGTACGAGTTATTTTTTATCGATGGCCCATTTGATCCACATGGCTCCCCATGTAAATCCGCCGCCGAAGGCCGCGAAGAAGATGTTATCTCCTTTCTTAAACTTATCTCTGAAGTCCCAAAGCCCTAGTGGAATGGTTGCAGAGGTGGTGTTTCCATAGTTTTGAATATTGACCACAACCTTATCATTGGTAAGGCCCATACGACGTGCCGTAGCATCAATAATTCTCAAGTTCGCTTGGTGTGGGACCAAGTAGGCTACATCATCACCCGTTAAGCCGTTCTTTTCCAGCAATTCCGCTGAAGTATCGGCCATACGGCTAACTGCAAAGCGGAATACGCTTTGGCCTTCTTGGCGAAGGGCGTGCTGTTTGTTGTCAATGGTTTCGTGAGAAGGAGGAAGAAAAGAGCCGCCCGCCTCGATACGTAAGAAATCTCTTCCTGTCGCATCAGTACGCAGCAATTCGTCTTGCACCCCTAAACCTTCTTCATTTGGCTCCATCAATGCAACCCCACATCCGTCTCCGAATAGGATACAGGTGGTGCGGTCGGTATAATCCACAATAGAGCTCATCACATCAGAACCTACGACCAATACTTTCTTGTATTTGCCAGATTCGATGTAGGCTGCCGCATTACTTACGGCATAAAGGAATGATGAACAGGCAGCTTGTAGGTCGAATGCGTATGCGTTTGTAGCACCTATTTCTTGTGCGATATAAGCACTGGTAATGGCTACGGGCATATCTGGAGTGACAGAGGCTAAGATGACTAAATCAACATCATCGACGCGCACTCCATATTCGGCTTTCATTGCTTCTACCGCTTTGACGGCGAGGTAGGAGGCACCCATGCCTTCTTCGGGCTTAAGAATGCGTCGTTCTTTAATTCCGGTTCTTGTGGTGATCCATTCGTCATTGGTCTCCACCATGGTTTCCAATTCTGCATTGGTCAACACATATTCCGGAACATATCCGCCGATAGCGGTGATTGCTGCTTTCATAGCTTTGTTGTTGTGGGGGCTAAAATAGGCCCCTAGATTTTTTTAGACGTGCCCAAAAAAGAAAAAGTAGCCCCAAAAAAGGCTACTTTTTTAACAATCAATGCGTTAAACGGAGGGCTTACGCCTTTTCCATGACCACTTTACCTTTGTAGTAAAGTTTTCCTTCGTGCCAGTGTGCACGGTGGTAAAGGTGTGCTTCGCCAGTAGTAGGGCA